>NZ_QSUR01000058.1:0-21019 GCF_003439055.1 Bacteroides sp. OM05-10AA | reverse complement strand
GCGAAAGTAGGAAGAAAACTACTTCGTTTTCCTCCTACTCGATTATGGTTTCATACCTTTATGGCATCCTTATGCGTTCAATGCTTGTTCGATATCAGCAATAATATCATCTGCATTTTCGATACCTACCGATAGACGGATCAAGTCCGGGCGTACACCAGCTTCCATCAGTTGCTCATCTGTCAACTGGCGGTGAGTATGGCTCGCCGGATGGAGCACGCAACTGCGTGCATCCGCCACGTGAGTAACGATCGCAATGAATTCCAGTGAATCCATAAACTTGATAGATACGTCACGTCCGCCTTTTAGTCCGAAGGAGATGACTCCGCAGGAACCGTTCGGCATATATTTCTGTGCAAGGCTGTAATATTTATTGTCCGGCAGTCCGCAATAGTTTACCCAGGCAACTTTCTCATTTTTAGAAAGATATTCAGCTACTTTCTGCGCATTACGGCAGTGTTGAGGCATACGCAGGTGCAACGTTTCAAGTCCCAGATTCAATAAGAAAGAATTTTGCGGGCTTTGGATGCTGCCGAGGTCACGCATCAGTTGGGCAGTTGCTTTGGTGATATAAGCACCTTTGCCGAATGCTTTTGTATAAGTCAGTCCGTGGTATGACTCGTCCGGAGTACAAAGTCCCGGGAATTTTTCAGCATGAGCATCCCAGTCAAAATTACCGCTGTCTACGATACAGCCACCTACGCTTGTAGCGTGTCCGTCCATGTATTTGGTAGTAGAATGAACCACGATGTCAGCTCCCCATTCAAATGGACGGCAGTTGATCGGAGTCGGGAAAGTGTTGTCAACAATCAAGGGAACCCCGTGACTGTGTGCGATACGTGCGAACTTTTCAATATCCAATACTTCAAGAGAAGGGTTGGAAATCGTTTCACCGAATAAAGCTTTTGTATTCGGTTTGAAAGCTGCAGAAATTTCTTCTTCGCTGGCATCCGGATTAACGAAAGTCACATCGATGCCTAGCTTTTTCATGGTCACGCCAAACAGGTTGAACGTACCTCCGTAAATAGCGGAAGAGCAAACAAAGTGATCTCCTGCCTGACAGATATTAAAAATGGCATAGAAGTTGGCAGCCTGACCGCTGGAAGTCAGCATAGCGGCTACACCACCTTCAAGAGCGGCAATTTTGGCGGCAACAGCGTCATTCGTTGGATTTTGCAGGCGGGTATAAAAGTAGCCACTGTCTTCCAGGTCGAACAGGCGGGCCATCTGCTCGCTGGTATCGTATTTGAAAGTTGTACTTTGATAGATGGGCAATACGCGTGGTTCGCCTTTTTTAGGCGTCCATCCTGCCTGTACACACAGGGTTTCCGGTTTGAATTGTTTTGCCATAATGTTATCGGGTTTTAATGTTTTATTTCAAAAAATGTTTTAATGCTGCAAAAGTAGGGAAAATAATTGTATTTTTGCCCTGTTTATGAGTGAAATGATACTCTTGCGAAGGAGATAGTTAATGTAGTTATGAAAAATAAACTCTATATTCTTTTATTCTTAGCTTTTCTTTTTTCGGGCACAACTCTTTGGGCACAGCAGAAGGCAACTCCGAAGGCGGGTGAAGGCATCTCTTCTTTTCTGTTGAGGCACAACCGCTCTCCGAAGAAGTATTACGACGACTTTATTGAGCTGAATAAACAGAAACTGGGAAAGAACAATGTGCTTAAAGTGGGTGTGACGTATGTTATTCCTCCGGTAAAGAAATCGACAACTACTCCTGCCAAGAATACAACTTCCGAAAGCACAGGGACAAAGCAATCATCTTCAAAAGCTAAATCGACAAAAATAGGAACCACTATCAACGAACCTTTGTTTGGAAAGCAACTGGCTGATGTGAAAGTCACTTCCAACCGTCTTGCCGGTGCTTGCTTCTATGTGGTCAGCGGACATGGAGGGCCTGATCCGGGTGCTATCGGGAAAGTTGGTAAATACGAATTGCACGAAGATGAATACGCTTATGATATTGCCCTCCGTCTGGCACGTAACCTGATGCAGGAAGGAGCCGAAGTCCGTATCATCATTCAAGATGCTAAAGATGGTATCCGTGATGATTCGTACCTGTCAAACAGTAAACGGGAGACTTGTATGGGCGATCCAATTCCTTTGAATCAGGTGCAACGCTTACAGCAACGCTGCGATAAAATAAACGCCCTTTATCGGAAAGACCGTAAGAACTACTCTTATTGCAGGGCAATTTTTATTCATATCGATAGCCGTAGTAAGGGAAAACAAACGGATGTCTTTTTCTATTATTCGAATAAAAAGGGAGAAAGCAAACGATTGGCGAATAATATGAAAAATACGTTTGAGTCAAAGTACGATAAGCATCAACCCAACCGGGGCTTTTCCGGCACAGTAAGCGGGCGTAACTTATACGTGCTTTCCCATACCACTCCCGCTTCCGTCTTTGTGGAGTTGGGTAATATCCAGAATACGTTCGATCAGCGTCGGCTGGTGATGAATTCCAATCGTCAGGCACTCGCCAAATGGCTGATGGAAGGCTTCCTGAAAGACTACAAGGAGAAAAAATAACATTTTTACTTCTCCTTTCGTGAACAAAATAAAAATCTGAATGTTTTATATATGCAAATCGCCTGATGGCTACTTGTAGGTATGCGAATATATATAGGCTAGTGAATATGCCTCCCCGGCATAACAGGAAGATTGCATAGTAGTTTTGTCGTGTTTTATTTTGTGTTTGTGTTGTGACGGTGCTGCGATGTGAATCGGGGTGCCGTTTTTTTCGTTTCTCTTGAATTCGTTAAAGAGCGCGTTATTTCATTTTCTTATCATATTATTGAATAAAATCTTATCAATCCTGTGAACAAAATCCGGAAACGTATGTTATTTATTGTGCAAATCGCCTGATAAAGCTTCTTATGCGTATGCGAATATAGATAAGTCAAGCAAGATATGCCTCCCCGGCATGACAGGAAGATTGCATAGTAGTTTTGTCGTGTTTTATTTTGTGTTTGTGTTGTGACGGTGCTGCGATGTGAATCGAGGTGCCGTTTTTTTTGTCACATATAAAAAACGGCAGGCTTACAAATAAGAAACGAGCTTACAAATCTCCTAAAGTATATCATAGAATCTCTGCAAGCTCGTTTTATGAGTGGTGCTTTTGCGCACCTTATCTAGTTGTTATAAAGGCATATTACCATGCTTCTTGGGCGGGTTTGTCTGCATCTTATTTTCCGTCATTTCCAGTGCCTGAATCAGACGTTTGCGAGTCTGTCTCGGATAAATGATTTCGTCAATATATCCCAGCTCGGCAGCCTGATACGGAGTAGCAAACTTTTCTTTGTAGGCTTCCAGTTCCTTGGCCTTTGTTGCTTCGTCAGCTTTGCGGAACAGGATATTGATGGCGCCGTCCGCACCCATTACTGCAATTTCTGCACTTGGGTAAGCGAAGTTCACGTCAGCTCCGGTCTGCTTGGAGTTCATTACGATATAAGCACCACCGTAAGCTTTGCGGGTAATCACTGTCAGTTTGGGAACAGTGGCTTCTGCAAATGCATAAACTATTTTTGCACCGTGACGGATGATACCATTGTTTTCCTGTGTATATCCCGGAAGGAATCCCGGAACATCTTCGAATGTAATCAATGGAATATTGAAGCAATCGCAGAAACGGATAAAACGGCTTGCTTTGTCGCTGGCGTCAATATCGAGAACACCGGCAAGATAAGCTGGCTGATTCGCTACGATACCTACCGAACGACCTGCCATACGGGCAAAGCCAATGATAATATTCTTAGCAAAGTTCGGCATCACTTCGAAGAAATAACCATTGTCTATAACGCGTTCGATAATGTCTTTCATGTCATACGGTACGTTCGGATCTATCGGAACGATGGTATCCAGAGAAGCATCTTCACGGTTTGTTTCGTCAGTGCAAGGTTGTTTCTTGGCTTCATCCATATTATTCTGCGGTAAGAAAGAAAGCAGTTCACGGATGCTCATCAGCAATTCTTCTTCGGTATTGCACATAAAGTGAGTCACACCGCTCTTGCTGCTATGTGTCATTGCGCCACCCAGCTCTTCTTTACTTACTTCCTCATGAATCACAGTTTTTACTACATCCGGACCAGTCACAAACATGTGACTTTTTTCTTTCACCATAAAGATGAAATCGGTCAGGGCAGGAGAGTAGCAGGCACCTCCGGCGCAAGGACCCAGGATTGCCGAAATCTGTGGAATCACACCGCTGGCCATTGTATTCTGATAGAAAATATCAGCATAACCGGAAAGGCTCTCGATCCCTTCCTGGATACGTGCACCGCCCGAATCATTCAAAGCGATAATCGGGGCACCGTTCTTCAATGCAAGTTGTTGTACTTTCACAATCTTTTTAGCATTGGAAGCTGACAGTGAGCCGCCATATACCGTAAAGTCATAAGCGTAAACAAACACCTGGCGACCGTCCACCTTTCCGTAACCGGATACGATACCATCTCCCGGAATTTTGTTCTTATCCATACCGTAGTTCGTACAACGGTGAACCATCAACTTATCCAGTTCAACGAAAGTACCCTTATCGAGTAACATCTCGATACGTTCGCGGGCAGTCATTTTACCGCTTTCATGTTGCTTCTCTATTTTATCAACGCCTCCGCCAAGAGAAGCGATGCGGTCACGTTCCTCGAACGTGGCGTATGCTTTATTTATTTCTTCCATAATGCAATCCGTTCTTATATTATGCAATCGGTTCTAATGTTATTAATGTCTGTTCGCCGGTTATGCTATCACCTTCTTGAACCAGAATTTCTTTAATGCGGCAATCCGAAGTCACTTTGTAGTTGCTCTGCATCTTCATAGCTTCGATAACGATGGCAGTATCTCCCGCTTTCATTTCCTGACCGGCTACAACAGGTATTTTCACTACCTTGCCCGGCATCGGAGAAATGATGCAGTCGTTCTGTTCCTCTTCCCCTTTCTTGCGCATCCGCAGATATTTTGCCTGACTGTCCACAATTTCTACATTGAAACTGCTATAATGCGTATTCACTTTATAGCTTTTCCCGTTATCACGGCGAATCAGCTGTGCATTCGAACTGCGTCCGTCCATCAAGATGTTGCAAGTGCCGTTTTCCGCCATCACTACGTCTGCTTCAAACGGTTTTCCATCAATGGTAAGCACCACCTTGTTATCTTCCTTGCTGACCAACTCTACTTCGGCCACACGGTTTCCTATATGAATTTCCATAATTGAATTCTCTTTGTTAAAATTAGATTCTCAACACTCCCTTGTGCAGTCCGAACTCTTTCCATTTGCTGATAGGACGGTTGTCGGTAGCCATACCACTGTTGTTCTCTTCGAGGTTCATCAGGTAGTCTATATAGGCGGCAATCAAAGCAATATTTTCGGAATGTTCGCTGGTGCGCATGATGCGTTGTTGCAGATACTCGCCGTTCTTGGCGATGAATCCTGTATCATAGTGACCTTCCACGAAATCGGGAGTGTCCATGATGGCACGCAGATAGCTGATATTGTTTTTCACACCGGTCAACTTATATTCGTGGAGTACGCGGCGCATCCGCTCGATAGCGTATTCGCGGTTGGTAGCCCACACAATCAGTTTACCGATCATCGGGTCGTAGTAGATTGGAATTTCATATCCCTCGTACACATAACTGTCGATACGTACACCGATACTGTTCGGCTCTGTAATCTGTTTGATGATACCGGGGCTCGGCATGAAATTCATTTCTGTATCTTCGGCACAAATACGACATTCAATAGCGTGTCCGCGTTGCTGGATATTTTCTTGTTTCAGTTGAAGCACTTGTCCGTCGGCAACTTTAATCTGCTCTTTCACCAAATCTACTCCAATCACTTCTTCTGTAATCGGATGCTCCACCTGTAAACGGGTGTTCATCTCAAGGAAATAATAGTTGCGGTGTTTGTCAACAAGAAATTCGATAGTACCCGCACCGATGTAGTTCACCGCTTTAGCCGCAGCTACCGCCTTTTCACCCATATCTTTTCGTAGTTCGGGAGTGACGAAAACCGAAGGAGTCTCCTCTACAATTTTCTGGTTACGGCGTTGTACGGAACATTCGCGTTCGCACAGATGAATGACATTTCCATGCTTGTCACCAAGAATCTGGAACTCGATGTGATGAGGCTCTTCAACGAACTTCTCCAGATAAACCGTGTCGTCGCCAAAAGAAGACAACGATTCGCTCTTGGCAGTGGTATAAGCTTCTTCCACTTCCTCGGCACTGTGGATGAGGCGCATACCCTTTCCACCGCCGCCCATAGAAGCTTTCAGCATCACCGGATATCCGATCTTATTGCAAAGCTCTATGGCTTCTTCCACACTTTTCAAATTGTCTTGTGTGCCGGGAACAACGGGTACTCCTGCCTCGATCATTTTGATACGGGCAGCAATTTTATCCCCCATGGCTTCCATTGTTTCCGGATTAGGTCCGATAAAGATGATTCCTTCTTCCTGACATCGACGGGCGAAGGTAGCATTCTCGGACAAGAAGCCGTAACCCGGATGGATGGCGTCCGCATGAGCTGCTTTCGCCACTTCGATGATTTTTTCTATATTCAGATAACTCTCTTTGGATGCTGCCGGCCCTACGCAATAAGCTTCGTCTGCATAAAGCACGTGCTTCGCGGTCCGGTCTGCTTCGGAAAAGATAGCGATACTCGTTATCTCCATCTCCCGGCAGGAGCGCATCACCCTTACGGCAATTTCACCGCGATTGGCTACTAAGATTTTTTTTATCATACTTTTTTCAATTAAGTACATACTTATTAATGTCTTCCTATCTAATGGACATACTCCACCCGACGAAAAACAGTATTTTTTTGATTTGGGGCTTAACAAGTGATGCTCTTTCTCCTAACCCACGAGGAGGGGAGCGTCTTACACAAAATGGCAGGTCTTCTGACTGACTCTTGTCTTATTTGCCTTCCCGATTAACATCAGTGGCGTTAAATTAGTTCAATTATAAGACATTGAACAGAGCTTCACAGCAGCGGGACTGTCCGGGACTTACACCCGATTCCCTATTAATCGTCGTCCGTTGGATACGGATTCTGAACCATTTCGGGGGGCAAAGATAAATAAATATTAAATAAGATGTTCCTTTTTTGCACGAAAGTTTCATTTTTGTGCAATGCTTGTCTTTAAAACGGATTCTTTAATTAGTGTGTAACCTTGCTACTTTTCTAAACTATATTTCTCCTGATATTGTTAGGTTGATAATAATTAATAAAAAAGGAGATATTCGTATGAAAGAAAAGAAAATAGCTCGTGAAGAAAGAAATCAGGAGAAACTGGCTAACGGTGATTGGGTAATGGCAGAGTTTTATGCAACGTGGTGTCCTCATTGCCAACGTATGAAACCGGTTGTTGAAGAATTTAAGAAACTGATGGAGGGAACATTGGAAGTGGTATTGGTAGACATCGACCAGGAACCTGCCCTTACAGATTTCTATACGGTTGAGTCGACTCCTACCTTTATTCTTTTTAGAAAAGGACAACAGCTTTGGAGACAATCCGGCGAATTACCTTTGGAAAGACTGGAAAGAGCAGTGAAAGGATTCAAATCCTGAAAGGTTTGGATCTGATTGCCATAGCTTTTATTACTATAGTCACAGATAGTATAGAATAAGAACATACCTGCAGCATTTTTTTATTAATACTGCTATGAATAGAGTTGTGTTGATTAAGGTGATAGCAAGTTTTATCTATTAGCTTTCGGACTTTGGCCAAGTTTGATAGAATTGCTATCATTATATCCACTTTTTTAGTGTATTCTGAAAAAAACTGCTATCTTTGTACTGTCGTAATAAGTAGAGAAATGGTTATTGAGTTTGAAAAGGAATATCTTTCAGAACTTTATTATGAAGGTAAATGTAGCGATAAGAAGCATCGTTTTCAACCTCAAGTAATAAGGAATTATGTGAAGCGAATTGTCATTTTGGCTGAAGCGTTGAATGTAGAAGCACTTTATCCTTTGAATTCGTTGAATTATGAAGTCTTGACGGGGGTTAAAAAAGGTATTTCATCTATTCGGATCGATAAACAATATCGACTGGAATTTAAAATATCGACTACGGATTCCGAACCCATCATAACTATTTGTTCTATAATCGACATAACGAATCATTATAAATAAGAATAGTATGTCTAATTTAGGGTATTCTTTTGTTCCAATACATCCGGGAGAGATTATAAAAGAAGAATTACAATCTCGTGGAATATCGCAGAAACGATTTGCAGAGGTGGTAGGAGTGTCGTATACGATGCTGAATGATATATTGAATGGGCGTCGTCCTGTATCTACGGATTTTGCTTTGTTGATTGAAGCTGCTACCGATATAAATGCGGAGTTGCTGGTGAACATGCAGACAAGATATAATATGCAAATTGCCCGAAAGGATAAGAATGTTATGGCGCATTTGGAGAACTTACGGAAAATATGTGCAACATTGTTATAATTTAGTTGAGTCGTAACTCATACAGGCAAGCCTGTACCTCTTCAAGGCTGCCGGTATGTTTTCCTTCATCATCAGACAGTTTGATACATTCTCTCCATTCCTGATTGACATTCATCTTACATTGTGTCAGTTTCATCACGATGTTCGAAGGCTCGAATCCGGTATCATTGGTAAGGTTGGTACCGATTCCGAAAGAGCAGCGTATTTTGTTCTGGCAGTATTCCTGAATATCCAATGCCTTTGTAAAGTCGAGGGCATTGCTGAAAACGATGGTTTTGGTCGTCGCATCAATTCCCAACTCTTTATAACGGGCAACCAGCTTGTCGATAAACTCAAACTCATTACCGGAATCGCAACGCACTCCGTCAAATAGTTTAGCCTGTTTGCGGCTAAGGTTACTAAGGAAGATACCGGAAGTATATGTATCGGAAAGTGCGATACCCAAATCCCCGTCATAAACATTCACCCAGTTTTCGAGTGCCATATAGTTGGCATGTTTATATCCGAACTGTGCTCCGTGAAACATAAACCATTCATGTGGATGAGTCCCCATCATTTTCATTCCATATTTCATTGCAAAGTTACAGTTGGAAGTTCCGGTGCAATAATGTGCCGTCTCGTTCAGCTTCTTGATAACCGTTTCCTGCACATCAATGGAGAATCTTCTCCGTGTGCCGAATTCGGAAAAGCGGAGCTGATGTTGATTCGATAATTCTATTTTCTCCGATAGCTTGCAAAGAATCTCGTTCATGTCTGCCACATTGCCAAAGAAACGGTTTTTGATTTCAGAGACAATCGCGAGCAAAGGCACTTCATACAGCGTCACTTTATAGAGCAAATCAGTTACCTCAATGTGAAGATGACAGGCTTCATCCAGATGAATATCAATCTTATTCGGGTCGAAACGAAAAGAAGATAACCACTCCCAGTAGACCCTTGGAAGGAATCTGCAGTTTTTCGTCATATATTCCAGCTCCTCTTCCGTAAACCTCAACTGACTAAGATTCTTAATCTCTGTCTTGAGTGCCTTCAGGAAATCTTCGGTATATTGAGTTTCATTCCGGTCGTTGAAACTAAACGTGCCCATTGCATAGGGAAACAGTTTGATATAAGCATACGATGTGGTAAACTTATAAAGATCGGTATCTAGTAATGTCTTAACAATCATTTCGTTCGCTCTTTATATTTTATAACGTCGTAAAGTTAGTATTTGTTGAATAATATAACGACTTAATCATTAATAATTATGCCTTTTTTTTATTCGAGGGGAATAAAGCCAGGATCTGAATATATATTCTGTTCGCAATGGCAAATTCCTTATCTCTTATTATAGTTACCTCAATAAGTCAAGCCGATTTTCAGCGTAATGGAATGGTGCGACAATTCTTCCTTAAACGTCGTATGGAAATACGGATCTTCCTGTTTCTTTGTCCGTTCCAGTTTCTGGAGTTCATAACCTGCCATCAAATTCAGTTTAAATTTCCGGTTGACCTTAAATTGTGCACCGATGGAAGGAGAGAGGTAAAAGCCTCCGTTTGCTTCTCTGTCTGTGGCAAAAGACCCACCGATATGACATTCCAGATAAGGAGTCAGTCTCCTGGGCTTCGTTATATAAAATTGCGCACTGGCATAAAGCGGAATGAGCAACTTCTCATAAACAGAAAGTCCGCTACCCGCACCGATGGCAAACCGTTGACTGATGTGGTAATGACTGACGATTTGCCAGTTGAAAGGCGTGTAAGAAGGCTGATTCATAGAAAAACCTGTCCCGATATATGTAGTGTAAGAGAGACGTCTGCTGTCTGTTTGTCCGTCGGCACATATAGTGATGAAAGATAGCAGCGCAAAGATGAATATAAATTTCTTCATAATGATGCAAGGATAGAGTCTGATAATACGATGGTTAGCTGCTGCTATTGCACATACACGGTTATGCTTTTAACGATATGCAATGCAGTTGTGAGTGAAGAAGTGTCTCTGGTAAGATCTCCATTACTTCCATCCGGGCTGCTGTGTCCGATCAGTTTGGCTGTAAATTCTTTCTTGCCGGAAGTCAAATCTACTTCTGCTGCGTAGACAAGGGCAGGCTGTCCGCTCCCTTCTTTTCCACCGGAGTAATTGGCGTCTCCTTCTTTGGCCGATTTCGGATATGCATCATTGAAATCTGTAGAATGATTGATTTCAATTTTGACTATAAACTTCTTCTGTTTTCCGGTTGGCGACATCTTCACATTAAAACTACCTTTCGGAGTAGCTCCGCTGATACCGTCCGTCAACGGTTTCTTTTTGCTAGGAAGATATAACCCGTCTTCATATTGGACTCCCCGCTGATAACACCAATGCGGCAGCGCTTCCTTTCGGCGGTTACCGCCGGAGGCTTGCCAGGATTGAGTGGCTATTTTGTGTGTCACATACACGGTGGACAGATAATTCCCTTCCATGTCTTCAGCCCAGATTGCAATCTGGGGCGGATTTTTGATGTTGATGCCTAGAAACAAAGGAAAATTATGCAACCACTCTTCCCCTTTTTCAATAGATATTTTAAGATCGTTACTGTCGTATTCTACTAAGTCCCGGTTGCATCCACTATTTATCAATAGAGAAAGAAACCATATTCCCATTATTGTCATTTTATTCATTTGATTAGAGTTGTTTTTGTAACCAGAGGTCTACTAATAGATTGATGCCTTCTTCCAATTCCTCCCAGCCGCTTTCCTGCTGAATCTTGAGGCCGTTGTAGACCGGGCAGTTTTCTTCGAGCAATGCCAGATAACTGATGGCTGCGGTGATGATGGAAGCCATAGCGGCAATCTCTTTTTTCGGATGTTTTGAAAGTCTGCTGACTGCCTCTACCAACCAGATTCCTTTCTCTTCCCGTTTGTTGCGCAACTCTTTCACAAACTTATTGTCGGTTGTCAGTTCCCAGCGATACAGGCGTTTCAATGTATAATTCTCCCGTAACCGCATGATTTGTCTTTTGAACATCTGCTTGATAAATGCGGCTAAATGAGCCTGATCCGGTAACTCTTCATCGAAATTAATCCAATAGTCGTTCTGCTGAATGTAGGCTGCTATCAGTCCATCCAGCGAATTGAAATAACGGTAGATAAGCATTTTTGAAACTTTGGCCTTGGCTGCTACCGCATTGATCCCCAACCCCTCGAAACCACTTTCTTCAATGATGTCGTTAACGGCTTTAATCAGGGTCATTTCCGTAGCCTGTCTGTTTTTAGTAATCTCTTTTTCCATACTTTGATACTTTTGTTACTGACTGGTCACAAAGATATGTTTCCTATCGGTAACATCAAGGAAAAAGAGATTATTTTTTGTAATGGTTGCCGGTTGATAACCTATCATCTTTACCGATAATACGTTATCCGGTCGTTTTATGATAACGCCACTGTCGGATTATGAACGGTCAGTCCGCCATCCACCACAATCGTTTGTCCGGTGATGTATCTGGCATCGTTCGAAGCCAGAAAAGCGATGGTAGCTGCAACATCCTCCGGTTCTCCTAAATAAGGAGTGGCACATTGACCGAGGAAGATATTACGTACATCCTCATTCAGGTTGTCCAATGCAGCGGGAGTAAGTACCAGTCCCGGAGCTACGGCGTTGCAACGGATGTTTTTCTTTCCCATTTGAGTAGCGATATATTTCGTCAGGTTGATGACACCCGCTTTGCTGGCGCCGTATAAAGTGCCGTTGGCATCAGCCGTAAGTCCGCTTATGGAAGCTACGTTGACAATGTTCCCGCCACCATTGGCAGTCATGATAGGAATGACTTGTTGGGAAAGATACATCGTGCAGCAGAGATTCAGGTGGAATGCTTCGTCAAAGTAGTTGATGTCCAGCTTTTCGATGCTAAGGTCACGTTTGGGATCAGTTCCTCCTACATTATTAATCAGTACGTCTATTCTTTGATATTCATTCATGGAAAAATCAATCAATTCTTTGCAACTCTGGAGTTCGGTGGCGGAAAAATAGACATGACGCACGTCAGCCCCTGCGTGCGTGAGTTCGTTGGCAAGCTGCTCCGCTCTTTTCTCGGAATGGTCAGCGATGACTACTTTGCCTCCTTCGGAGACAATGCGGCGTGTGGTTGCTTCGCCGATACCACCGGCGGCACCGGTGATGACAACTACTTTATTTTCGAATCTGTTCATATAATGGGAATTTGATGGTTACCTTCTATTAGAAACAGCTGGCAGAGGAATTTGTTAGCCCTCATAAACTCTCTTTAATAAGATAAGGTGTTCGATTCGAAAACTTTTGCATCTTTTCCAGTTTTACGCTCTGATTATTTAAGAAAACTGTTAAATGTTAATGCCTGGCCGCTCATTTGTTAATACGGCTCTGATTCTATTAAACCATGTTATAAGATACGCTGCTTTGGCCTCAAAATTTGGAGATAACCGAAAAGTCCGTATCTTTGTACTGTGTTTTTCATAGTATTAGATTTAAGGTTA
This sequence comes from Bacteroides sp. OM05-10AA, assembly GCF_003439055.1. Taxonomy (NCBI): domain Bacteria; kingdom Pseudomonadati; phylum Bacteroidota; class Bacteroidia; order Bacteroidales; family Bacteroidaceae; genus Bacteroides; species Bacteroides sp. OM05-10AA. The sequence continues at coordinate 8,077 of NZ_QSUR01000058.1, read as the reverse complement.
ACAAAAGATTGGCTGTCTGGGATAGATAGCCTTTTTTTATGCCTGTAAGCCAACTGCAGACCGAAGAGATTAAAACAACGAATATTGGTTATCCCGCAGGCTTTTCATCTCCCGTTCCTTTACGATATCATCTTCGGATAAATGGCCGATGAGTAGCGGTGAGTTTTTATCATGTTTCCTCCTATTATATACTGCCGTGTTATAATTGCCTTTGATGGCATAACAATAAATACATCCGTTCAGGCAACTTTCATAAGTTCCGATATCAATGCTTTCAATGCAGTTGCAGATGTTACGCTGGTTTTTATCCTTTTGGGCGAGGATAGGATAACCGATGATCTTTTCTATCAGATCCTTATCAATACACAGGCCGCTCGGAATACCTAAATGTCTTAAATCCACTTTTACAGTACAAGTATCCAGCTGTATGTCGGGATAAACGTCGATAGTTTTTTTAAAGGAGACAGCCATTTCTTCTATTTCCTCTTGAGTTAGCGGATGGATGTTGAATGACCGTACAGAGTTCCGGATATGCTGGTAATGATCTATGAATCCCAGCATACATTTGGCAGTGTGGTCTTTGAGTCCGTCGGCAATCCGGGCAAATGCTTCCTGGTGGAAAGAAACATTGTATTCCTCGTTCGTCAGTATCGGATCATATCTCCAGATCACCCTTTCCCTGCCGATTTTATCAGCCAGCTTTTTAAAGGTATCCATTCGTTTATCGATGGAGGGCAAATGATTTTCCAGCTTTTCTCCGTAGGGGTTAAGTGTAAATTGGAAGTAATAGTTGTAATCCTGCAATTTCTCCAGTTGGTTGAGCATAGGTGCCGGGTTCTTGGTCCAGAAAACAAAGCAATCTACTACAGCAGGAGATAGAGAGACCTTGCTAATCATTTTCGGATGATATGGATTGGGCACTAATACATATCCTTCTTTAATCCGGTTGAAAAACCACTGGGAATAGAATGCCGGAATATCTGTCCGGCGGCTGGCACTGATTATCATAGTTCAAAGTTACAAAAAAAAGACGATGTTGTTTCAATGATTCCCTCTTTTTTGTATTCTTACTTACCCAAGAAGTAACTTGTGTGAATGAATATGTTAAATGTTAACGTGTGAAGTGTGAAATGTTAATACGCTTCCCAGAGTATTAAACCCTGTTATAATATGGGCTGTTTAGGCTCTAAAATTTGCTATTTACCTGAAATATGGTACCTTTGTACAGTGTTTTTTTCATAAGTATTAGATTTAAGGTTAACAAAAGATTGGTTGCTCGTGATGAGTAGCCATTTTTTGTTTTTATACACTATGATTGTTTATTCCTTAATCATAGTCAACAGCATCTTAAATCTCTCCACTGCTGTAAGGGCATGCGGCGCATTCGCCGGAAATACGATACTTTCTCCTGCTTTTACTGTGAACAGAGTTCCGTTTACAGTAATATTCGCTACCCCTTCCAATACCTGCACGAGCGCATCAAACGGGGCACGATGTTCGCTTAACCCTTCTCCTTTGTCGAAAGAAAATAAAGTGATATTTCCTGCCGGACTTTTGATTAACTGTTTGCTGATAACGCCTCCTTCAGTATATTCAATGAGAGAAGCCAAATGGAGCACAACTCCTTTTTGAAATGATTGTTCCATATTTGTTTTATTTTTAAGTTAATATCATATAGAGAACACTTTTCGAATATGCATTGTTTGTCTATAACAAAAAACGATTTTTATTGTTATAGTACGAAAGACTCAATAAACTAACCATTATTATGAAGAAGAATATCTTATTGTTTGGAGCACTGATAGGTGCTTTCTTATTGGTTTCCTGTTCGGGAGGAAACAAGAAACAGGCTGCGTCCTCCGTCACTCCGGAGGAATTGGATAATGCCAGTAAAGTGATAAACTATTATCATACATCGCTCATCGTGTTGAGGCATGTAGCTAATGCAAAAGACGTAAATGCGGTCTTGGGATATATGGAACAGACAGGAAAAGTACCTGAAGTATCTCCGATAGCACCGCCTGAAGTATCTGCCAGAGACACTGCGGAATTGATGGATCCGGGAGATTACTTTAATATACAAGTCCGTCAGAATCTGAAGCAGAGTTATAGAGGACTTTTCAGTGCACGGGCGCAATTCTATGATAATTTTAATAAGTTTCTCTCTTACAAGCAGGCCAAAGAGACAGCCAAGGCTGGCAAGCTCTTGGATGAAAACTATCGGCTAAGTGTAGAAATGTCCGAATATAAACAAGTGATTTTTGATATTCTAAGCCCTCTCACGGAACAGGCTGAAAAAGAACTTCTTGCCGACGAACCGTTGAAAGATCAAATCATGGCTATGCGTAAGATGTCCGGCACTGTGCAAAGCATAATGAATCTTTATTCCCGCAAACATGTACTGGAGGGTGCTCGCATTGATGTGAAGATGGCAGAATTGAAGAAAGAACTCGAAGCTGCAAAGAAACTTCCTGCTGTCACAGGCTATGATGAAGAGCAAAAGAATTATTATAGCTTCCTGTCTTCTGTGGAATCGTTTATGAAAGATATGCAGAAAGCAAGAGATAAAGGCGCATATTCCGATGCAGATTACAATGCGATGTCGGAAGCCTACGAATATGGACTTTCCGTTATCTAAAGAATTCTTTCTCTGTTTGAATGAGTTGCAATCATGCTTCTTCAAGCAGAGGATGCTTTTTTAATTAAGTAAAGAAGTCCTTTTTTTACTATCCCCTTTTAAACAGGAGTTTTACTTTTGCATTTGGATTAAGAAATAATATCTTTGTTATATGCAATCATTTCAATTGATAAAACCCTGTTTTGCCCTGGCTCCCTATATACGGCATTACTGGATATTGCAAGACGACTCAATAGCTCCTGTCTCCGAACGGACTCTGCCTATTGGCTGTATGCAACTGGTATTCCATAAAGGGAAACAACTTCTTTTGTTGGGTGAGTCGGAGCTGCAACCCCAATCCTTTATTTCCGGACAATCGGTCGGTTTCTCGGATGTGATGTCTACAGGCAGGATAGAGATGATTACTGTTGTTTTTCAACCTTATGCAGTAAAAGCATTGTTTCACATACCCAGTCATTTATTCCGCGGGCAAACTGTAGATACCGATGCGATGGAAGATGTAGAACTGTCGGATTTAGTGAAACAGGTCACGGATACTTCTGATAATGCAGTTTGTATTCGGTTGATAGAGCGGTTTTTTCTTCGTCGTTTATACACTCTTCCCGAGTATAATCTCAAGCGGATGTCTGCTGTCTTTCATGAAATAAACCTCCGGCCGCAAATCAACATTTCTCATTTGTCGGAAACAGCCTGTTTGAGCAGTAAGCAGTTTGGGCGTATCTTCGCCGATTATGTCGGCACTACTCCCAAGGAATTTATTCGTATTATCCGTATGCAACGGGCGTTATCCATGCTGCAACAGGATGCTACCATCCCTTTTGTACAAGTGGCTTATGAATGTGGCTTTTCCGATCAGTCTCACATGATAAAGGAATTCAAACTCTTTTCCGGTTATACCCCTGCGGAGTATCTTTCTGTATGCGCCCCTTATTCCGATTATTTCTCTGAACTCTAAAGATGTCTCTTTTTTCCTATCGGGCTTCCTCGTGTTACTCTACTTTTGCAATGTCTTTGCAAAGGCTTAGTAGTAACTATAAAAAAGAAACGAGATGAAAAAATTAATTGCATTTTTTGAGATTCCTGCTACCGATTTCCGTCGGGCTGTCGATTTTTATGAAACTGTGTTGGGTGTGCAACTTCCGACTTTTGAATGTGAAACAGAGAAAATGGCTTGTTTCACGGAAGAAGGTGAAACTGTCGGTGCTATTTCTTATGCTTCAAATTTCGACTTTCTTCCTTCAACGCATGGCGTACTTATCCATTTCAACTGTGAGGATATTGAACAAACATTGGAAAAAGTGCTTCTGAAAGGAGGGAAAGTTGTCATTCCCAAAACAAAGATTGAGGCAGACGATAAAGGATGGTTTGCCGTATTCACGGATAGTGAAGGAAACAGGATTGGCGTCTATGCTGAAAAATAACAGGTAGGGAAGAGGGAACAGCCTGTCTGGAAGTGACTGCTGTTCCTTCGTCCTCTTATCCGGATTATTCTACCGGAATATAGATCTCCGTCAACAACTCTTCGGGGGGAGTGTCACATGGATTGTTCAGATAGCGTTCAGCACTGGCTTCATCACGTATCGTACATTCCATTTCGGGCAGATACTTTCCGTAAATCGTATCGTATACAGCTTGCAGATTGTCATACGGCCCTTTATAAAGGAAAATAGCATAACGTCCGGCTGGGATAACCTTGAACCCCACATCACTTTTGGGGGCAACCTTTACAGGCATTACCATGCATACATCTGTACGCAGTTTCTCGGCTGGCGTCACTTTCGGATCATCGTGGTAGATGCAAAGCGGGCTGAAATCTCCCATCGGCAGTTTTTGTTCTTTGATGAATTGGAATAAACGGCCCCAAGTGCCGCCGTAATCATTCAGTTTGTAGTCGCCTGTAAGGCGGATATAAATCACATTCCGTTCCGAGACATTTCTGATCTCTTTTTTTAGTTCCAGGTCTGGCCTGATAATCGCTGGTTTCATAATTACAAAGTTTTTATTGTTTCTATATTCTAAAGGTGAAATGCCATAAAATTGCTTGAACACTTTCGATAATGAAGAAGGGGATGCGTAACCAATCCGGTAGGCGATGTCAGCAATCGGAATATCCGAGTAGCGGAGTAGGCGTGCGGCAGCTTCTGTCCGCGTCCGGACAATAAACGTACCAATCGGTTCACCGAGAAAAGCTTTCATGATCCGGTGAAAGTAAAAAGGAGAAAAGTTTGAAATTCTGGCCAGAGATTTTAAATCAATATCTTCTCCTAAATGTTGGATGATGTATTCCACTACAACATTTACGCACTTTTGATATTCCTCTTTCGTTGTTTTTTTCTGTTGCATAACTAATTTTGGTATTTCACTTCGCAAAGGTATTGGTAAAAAAGCGAAATGACTTGTCCGATATTGCGGAAATGTCAACTTTCTATTTTCTTTCTATGGTTGCCCTATACCTGTTTTGAGAATTTATTTTGATATATAATGTACCTTACAGTGGTGTTATGGTGTGAACCATGACCAAATTTTTAACCGTTAATTGCGAAATTGATTTTCTTGTTTTAAATAATGTCAAAAACTAAAATAAAAAAGCCGGTTTTGTTATAAACTATTATTAAAATGATTATATTGTAACCGAATTATTAATAAAAATAGCCATGGATAAAACAATTGTAGGGAACAATGCCGGAAAGGTCTGGTATGCCCTGAAAGAAATTGGTGAAATTTCAATACCTGAATTGGCGAGAAGATTAAACCTAAGCGTAGAAAGTACAGCATTGGCCGCCGGTTGGTTGGCACGAGAGAACAAAATTTGTATCCAACGGAAAAATGGATTAATTGCTTTATCTGATGAAAGCGCTTTTCCCTTCAGCTTTGGATAATAGCAGGTTTTGTGAGTGAATATCTTTGAAGTTCCGTTAACTTATAAGTAAGAATATGTCCGTATAAGGTATCACAAGTTAAGTTTGAACTTAAGAAGTTTTATATTTAAAAGAGTTGCTCAATAATAGGGCAACTCTTTTAACGTATAATAAACGTATAAAAATGTCGAATCGTGTCCGGATGTAGATAAAATTTATATACTTGTATTTCACAATAATAATTGCCAGTTTTTTCTCTGGCAATTCTATTCCGGAGAATATCTTTAGAATCCTACCCGTTTTCTTCCCTGGGAGAAATCCATTCCTTCGTAATTATAGATTTCAGCCAGTGTCATGGGGTGTGTCTGTTCGGGAATATCCAGGCTTTCTTCCTTGATTAGTTGATTAACCTTATCAGTAGTCAGGTCTTTAAACTCGTACCGGGCAGCCAGACGTCCTTTTCTAAGCAATGCTTCGTCGATATCTTTTAATGGAGCATTAAAGGTGCAGATAAATTTGATACACAATTCATCGCTCAATAGCCCGTCACTAATATTCAGTATGTTGACTAAGCCGGCATTCATACGGTTGCCTCCGTTGCGGCTTGATAATAGTTCTTCGCAATCCTCTACGATGAAGATAGAATTTTTTTGTTGGCGGATGAAAGTGATAAAGCTCGGATCCGAAAGTTTATCTACCAGGTCTCCACTCATATAGATCATTCTCTTTTTTCCAAGATTGATAAGGTGGCGGATATAAGTCGTTTTTCCTGTACCCTGTTTTCCATGCAAAATGATTAATCCGCTTTTGTTGTCCTCCAGCAGAAAGTTTTCGATCTCGGCAGCTACGGGAACAAAATCATCGTTATAGTGACGATCAATCTGAATAGCAGGTTTATTAACTTGCGATTGTTTCAGGCTGAAGTAGTTATGAGAGTATGTTACTATAAATAGATTGTTAAGTTTCTCATTTTCCTTCTTGTGGTTTTCGCAAATCTGATTGATCTGATTGATTTCCTCCTTGTCGATATTGGAATAGACAATCTTTACGCAATTATCAAAATAGCCGATCATCAAATTCTTTTTGCAGATGACGATACAGTCGTATAACTCTTTTGTAGATGTATTATCTTCTTCTTCCTCCTCTTCTTCTTTTTCATTTTCAAAATGATTGCAGTACACATGCTCGAATATATCGAACGCGTCATCTTGCTGATAAAGTTCCTTGATTTCTTTCAGAAAATCCTGGTTTACTTTATATTTTACCATTTTCATGGAAGGGAATCGTTTGAATATCTGATAGAATAGACTACAAATGCTACTGTCGCTGAACCATCCTGTGGAGTAATCAAAAATATCTGTGAAATCTGCGAGTGTGTATTCTTTACTCATTTTTTCTTTTTATATAAATAGAATGGCAAAGGTACGAAATAAATCTATGATATGAACTGAACCGATTTATCATTTTCTCGAAAAACATAGGTGTGGATAGTTTCCTGTATTTATATCAAAGCTCCTGCAAATGATTTTTCATTTTCATTTCTCATGTTCTCATAATATATGTGATAACAATCTTCAAATCAGTTATATAATGCTATGAGAAATAAAAGAGGAAAGGGTATTTCTCATAGTATTACCAGCATTTTGTCCACAAAACATAGTATTTCTCATAGCTTTTCAAGGCATTTCTCATAATCTTTCGTAGGGCAAGGAGGCTAATTGATTGTAATAGGCTCAATGCTACATATTCAGTTATGCATTGATTAATAATATATTATAAAGCGTTTATGAAAGTGTATGGAGTAGATATTCTCATGTTTTCCTACCGGTATCTGAATCGTTCCACTAGAGTGGAAAGGTCTGTTCACTAGAGTGGATAGAACCGTTCACTCCAGTGTAACGATCTGTTCACTAGAGTGCAACGATACGAATAGTGGTAGGAAGAAATAACAATGATTAGGGAAAAACATAAAGGTATAAGGTGAATAACATACAGGAAAGCAGTAAATAGCAAGAAGTTGCTTAATAAAACTGAAGAAGGAAAGGGGTAATCGTAAATCCGGCAAAAGTCTGGAAAAACTACAGTTATACTGTATGAGAAATGAGTAAAATGTATAGACGGAGTATGAGAATAAGATGAGAAAAGGTTTAAAAGCTATGAGAAATGCTCTATTTTACGGACTAAATCACGGAACAGCTATGAGAAATGCCCTTTTGTGTTTTATTTCTCATAGTATTATCTGTTTGATTTACAGATGATTATTATGTATATTATGAGAATATGAGAAATGAAAAAGAAAAATCCTTTTCAGTAAACCGAAGATTCTACGTATCATTCTCATACCAGTATCATATTAATGAATCAAACTAAGGAATGGAATCCACTATAAAACCACTATCCTTATATCTATCTTTCTTTCCTCTTATTTTAATGAACTGATTCTTTAATTGCTCCCTAATACAAACTGATTCCCGGCACACCTACGCGCCCGCGTGTGATATAATAATGTGTATCCCTCTCGTCGTTTCCGCACACAATCTGCCCATACATAAAAAATATGTTCTACAACATCGTTATGCAT
>NZ_QSUR01000057.1:0-22094 GCF_003439055.1 Bacteroides sp. OM05-10AA | reverse complement strand
ACCGGTGAAATAAAAAAGAGATTACCACCAAATTTGACGAAGAACCGTGCTATCAATTGTAATTGTGTAAAATACAATTTTGGTCTATCTCCTTTTCCATTCAAATTTTTATATTGCCATTCTTGACCTTTAGTTATTAATTTTAAAACATAATATATTAAATAATTAGTTTTCATTATTCATTTGAAATAGGATAAATATCGGAATAAATTTGTTGCAAAAGACCATCGCAGTAGGTCTTTAAATCAGCTCTACAGAAATTCCCATCTTCGTCTATTCCTAATGTTTCTATATCATCTAGCATAATAACTGGACGAACTTTTTCATCATCATCAAGACTAAAAGGAGATGTTTTTTTCATGTCTTCATTTCTAAGTGCCCCTTTTTTCTTTTCAAATTCAGATAAAGGCTTTATACGTTGACCTACTTTTATTGCCATATTTCCGACCTTGTCTAATAAAGAATTTATTGAACCTAATTCAACCGTCTGATTTTGAGGTTGAATTTGAATTATAACATTATATGCTTCTTCATGGTTGGTTATCCCGTCGGATGTATCAACTTCCGTTACAAACTGTTGGCTATAAGTTAATGATTGAACTATTGCCCCTTCCTTGAATTCTTCTTTCAGGAAAGTAGGTATATAAGTTTCAACTTTACATCCTTTATTTATATCCGTTTTGCAAATCTCCGGCAAAAATTTCTTGATTGCTGTTCGGATATTAGCATTTGATTTACTCTGTAAAAAGACAACTCCTACATTGGAGTGTAAAGGGAAATACATATAAATATAATATCGATCTGTAATAATGTCATCTTTCTTTATATTTTGGCTTTTTGTTTTTGATAGATTCGATAATTTCCTAATCATATCATAGGGTCCTCCATCAATATACCCTTCTATAACAAACTCAGAAGAATGAGATGTTAATATTTTATTCTCCTTTTCCCCTCTTTTCTTAAATAAAGTAAGACCAATTTTACTTTCTGGATGTCTCCATATCTCTTTTGCTATTTGTTCAAGAATTGCTTTATATAGAAGATTGAATAATCCACTATTTCGATAATTCGTTTCTTGGTCTTGAACATATCGAGAAGTAATGAGTGTTTTAAAATTAAAACCTTTTTTTTTCTTCAAAATTATTTTATAAACATCTAATTGATTATTTGCAGCCATAGTGTTATAGTTTATGTTATTTAATTTTCGTTAGAAGTATACATATAAGATTGAACAATCCTTATATACGAAGCCATTCTTGGATCAGAAAAACGATATACACCTTTATATATTCGTTTGAGAATTTTGCTATTATCATCTGAAGCAATTCTAGAAAAACATGAGTCTAAAGCACTTCGCATCAAAGGTTCTCCAAATTTTGATTCATATTTCGCCTTTACATCTTTTTTCTTGATAAATTCATCATTACATAAAGCTATTGCATATAATACTTTCTTGTAACGTTCAACTGATGATTTTATAGATATTTCATAAAGCTTTTGCAGAGAACTTTCACAATCATTTATTGCTTTTTCTATCGCAAAATTGAGATTATTCAATGCAATAGTTTGTCTTTCCTCAATTATAGCTTTTTCGGCGGCTTTTAATGCTAAAAGATGTGTAAAGTAAGCATATCCTGAACTTAATCTGACAATTCGATATATTACTTCTTTTTCAAAAATTAAGTTCAACATATTCGCCCCATATTTTATTATGTGTGTAAGTTCTTCATATTTCATTCGACTCAATTTGATCTCTTTAAGACAACGTTGTACAGAAGGATGTCCTTCTGTTAATTCTGAGGAAGATTCTGCAATACCTACAATCAGTATCTTCAACTTAGAATCGGAATCACTTAATTGTTTTATGAGTTCTGCTACTTTATATTTATCTTCGACTCCTTGTATAGCATCGAACTCATCTATTAGCAAAAGTACATTTAAATCTTTGATTTTCTGGGCAACCCATGATGGTGATAATGATTGATTTACATTGCCTTCTTTTTGTACAGTATTTCCAGATGTTATATTATTTTTAAAAATTGATATATTGAAATTTTGTTGAGATGTAATTGAAATCGTGCGTGGGCAGCATCCTGCCTCAATTAATGCAGGTTCAATAATACTTAGAAAGTTATCAGAACTATCACATCTTTTTATGATTAATTTTTGTTCGGTCAGCTTAACTAAATTTTGAGCAGCGATATTTGCTAAAGAACTTTTTCCTACACCTCTATCACCATATAGTAGTGCATGCTCTCCAGGAGTGTTGAGAGTAGATAAAAGTTGCTTCATCTCCTCTAAACGTCCTCTAAAAAAACGTTCATCAGTAATAGGTTTGTGAGGAGTAAAAATGTGCCTCACATTAGATTTTCTAATGCGTCTTTCATCTTCGCCAAAAACTTCTAAATCTAAGGTATTCATTATGAAGTAATTTATGTTTCAACAAAAATAGGAAAAAGGTATGTAATATATATTATCTAGCACCATTTTTATGAAATATTTCTATGAAGATGCTGCTATAATTTGTGGCAAACAATCGGAACTTTCGATTTTAAGTTGATAAGGAATTACAGTTTACGCCTTTTTTTCTTTTTGAGTTTGGACTTTTGTTCCTCTGAAATATTTGGATTTGATAATAGGTCTATACCTGATAGAACAAAGGTGGTAAGGGAGCAAGGAGAAATATTACTTTCTTGTCTACCAGATTGTATTTTAGGAATATACGTATCATTATCTCTATCAGTTTTTCTATCTGTATTGAAAGAAATATTACTTATTTTTTTGTTTTCAAGATTGACAGAAAATAGGTTTTCTTGATTACTAACCTGATTGATTTCTGTTTCTCTTTCACCAGATTGAATTTGTTGCTGCTGTAATTTAAACAGCTCGGATATACAGCCGTTTTTCATTGTGTTGTGATAATCGAATAATTCTACTTGTTGGCGATTGTAATTGAACAGCTTATCAAATCCTTGTTCTACTTGTTGGAACAAATTCACACGGTCAAAACCACCTTTTATTATTCCGGCTTCGGTGTTTTTATGATTGGTAAGCGGTGACAGCTTCTTTTTGTTAGTTTGGTCTTTCCGGCTTACAATCAAATGACAGTGCATATTTAGTTCATTATCTGAACGGCTACGGTCAAAATGAATCTTGCCATAGAACTTTATATCCGAAGCGGTAAGTTCTTTGTTGAAGTTATTGGCATATATAGGAATAAATACCTTACGAATATAGCGTTTCATTGCTTTGGCTTGTTCCTGTTCTGTGTTACCCATTGCTCTAAGTTCCTTTTCCGATGGGCTGACATGGATAGAATAAAACTTAGCATCCGTTTTTAGGAGTTGTCCGATATTACTATCTATATCCTTAATCACTTTTGATTTATAGATATTGTCATCCGTCAGATTGAAAAAGCCATCAGTATAGATTCCTTTCTCCATCCGCTCCAAATCTTCATGTTCTAAATAATTAGCTAACTGTCGACTGCTTCCTGCATTATTATATGTTCCATTTGATGGTGGGGCAAAGTCAATGTGCATAATCCTATGTGTTTATTAGATTACTGATTTCGGTTTTCAGATTTTCTTTCCTTTTACTATCCATCACACCGCAAGCTGATAATTCTGAGTAAAGTTGTATCAGGTGAAGTAACTTTTTATAATCACGTTGGTGTATCTGGTAAAGTGCGTTAATTTGCTTGGACTGGTTGTTAATCACGTCGGCATGATTGCAAAATTGTTCACTTAGCTTTTTAAGTACGGCTGTTTGTTTCTCTTGACTAGTTTCCAGTTGCGAGAGAATAAGAGTTTCTAAAGTTTTGCTGGTAGCATCGAAACGCAAAGCTATAGAATTAGTTGCCCGTATCATGGGATTCAGTTGTTCTTCCTCGTAGTGTCGGATGAAGCGGATAATATCATCCTGCCTCTTATTTATTTTCGCCAGTTCTGATTTTACAGATTCTGGTGCTTCGGATGGGTTGATATGCGCCTTGTCTATATACCCGAACGCTAACTTTACAACTTCACTCTTTTTCAGTGAATAGCGTTTGCATATCTTCTCTACCAAAGCTGCCGTTTCCTTGTCTATGGAAATGGTAGTGAATATCGTTTTTCGACTGTTGTTTGGCATTATAATTACTTTTTTATAGAAATTTGAATAGATAAATACCTGTAATAAGTATTTCAAAGAAAATACTTATTACAGGTGTCATTACAGCGTGTTCTTGTAACACGCTAAAGCCGAAGGCTTTGCCCCGCAGGGCAAGAGGGAAGAACAGGACTTGTCCAGTTCCCTCTTGCTCGATTTAGTGAAACCGGCTGAACCGATAGGTGAAGCGGTTTCTGTTAAATCGGGGTGGTAACACAATGTGATAGCTTAAACACAAGCTTCTTTCCTTTGCTGCATTTTGCTGTCAAGGTTTGTTTTCTAATTGATTGGCTTTTTCAAACTGTTTATAAGTTTGAAAATCGGCTCGTTCACGTACAAAAGCTCTAATATCGCTAGCCCGATAGTAGGTTTTATGCCCAATAGTAAAGTAGGGGAGCTTACCTTTTAGTCGATAGCGTTGTAAAGTTCTGAAAGACACTTTTAATAGAAATGCTAAATCCTGATTATCAAGTAATCGTTCATTTTCATCTAATACCTGATCGGTATTGATAAGGGATTTTAAGTCTTGGCCTATCTCAGTGAGTTTCTTAGATAGCTTCTCCATCCATTTCTCAAAGTTTTCGTTGTCTATATACATTTTGCTTCATTTTTTAGTTTAACATTATTGTTCTCAATCGATTGATGAAGCAAAATTCGGCAAAACAATGTAGCAGAAAAAGAGGAGTAGTTACCTACTCCCCGAAAATATATTTGCAAATTCCTGAGAATAAACAGTTTGCACAAATATCTTTTTTGATCTTTATCGGTTCTTACGTTTTCGATCCTCTTTGATGATAGCATTTCGTAAGGCATCCAATGTTTTGGTAAGGTTGTACGGCTTGCGGGTAAATACTTCACCTACCTTATCGTAAATACTTCCGAATTTAAGATTGAAAAGCTGCTCAAAGCCACGAGCTAAACGAACTTCTGGGACAGGTTTTCCATCTTCGCCAACGATTTGTCCCTGTAAAAACAGAGCTAATACGATTTCTGCAATGCCAATAATCCCCAAGTCTTTTGACTTAGGGATTACATATAGGTCGGACTTGAACGCTGTAGGAATAGATAACTTAAATTGTTCTGGATGGTTAATTTTCAAGTTGATTAATTGTAGCTCGGCATCAATTGTCGATAATGCTTTGTGGACATAGAGAATTTTAAGCGCATTTTTCCCCCTGCCCACATTGATATAACTCTTCTAGGGGTGCTATCTCAATACGGGTGAGATTTAGCATCCGAAAGATATAGGAATAATCTTCTGAATTGCTAATAGCGACTATGTGCTTGACAAATTCTCCATAGGCATCTTGCATTTCTGTGTTAGTAACTTCTTGTGAAGTTTTAGACAATAGCTCAAAAAACTTCATTTTCAATAACTCATTCATAAGCATAATTTTTAGATAGTGAATAATATTAATTTGTATAATCATAAATTCAATATGCTTATTTAGGTACTATACTTTTTATATCTTCGGTATTAATAGTATCAATTTTAGGAGAAACTATATTTTTGTGCTGTACCTATTATATAATATGTAAATCAGTCCGCCAGAAAGAAATATAGTTGGTAGAATAAACCAATAGTTATTACTTATTAGAAACTTGGCTATCCAAAAAGAAGGGAGAAATGAAAATACATATTGGGTACTATCTGTAATAACAAAAGGTATTATTAATCCCACCATAACTAAAGCAGATACTTTTGCAAGTGCCATACCTTCTACTTTATTCCCCGCATATGCCAAAATAATCATAGCAGCCACAACGCTTAGTATTGTAGCCAATATTGATATTATAAATGTAGTCCATAATGACACTGATACAGAACAAAAAGAAAGCAGTACGAAAGAAACAATGGCTGCAAATAAAACAGGAATAAGCAATCTTGATATAAGATAACCCTTCTTACCAAGTGGGGTGATTGTGATATACCTATTGATTTTCATGTCTGTTTCATCTAATACCACTAAGACCGAAGCGAAGCAAATCATGTAAGGACACATAATTGCAAGGAATAAATCCAATATCGGATAATATAGGCTGAAATCCTTTAGCATCGGATAATGCTGTACAATTAAAGGGAAAACAAACCTATATATTGCCGCTAATATTAGCGGGATACATATTATTGCAGATAACATACCATCTGAGAATATGTTTCTGATAAACATTTTGAAGGAAATAATATTCTGATTCATAATTATATCGTCATCATTTTTTTTACTGACAGACAAGAAAAAATATACATTGCAATACACCAAATGCTTATTGCTATTAGAGATATGACACTGATATTTCCAGACATAAGTTCTATAAGACTTATACTTGGATGTAATAGCATAGCTCCCGATTTATAGCCCATTGTATAAACAGATATGGGAGCTACAGATATTATTAAAGTGGGAACCATAATCAGCATAAAATTATTCATGGTTGAAATAAAAGCAGAAAGTGATATTCCAACCAGTGTGAATAATGCTGAACCTAACATAATTCCAACAGCAAGATGTATGTAAGAATGTTCCATGCCTGAGAACAATGCGATGAGAACTCCACTTAGCAAAGAAATTAGTCCAATGGAAATTACCTTTGACAAAATGTATGCGTGTATCGATATGGGCGAAACAGCTAATGCCTGCATTACTTTTTCACTTTTCTCGAATAATATTATTGCTCCCATAAACATTAATCCGATCAGTACGGGATCTGAAAATATAAGGGTAGTTGTACATAGTTCTTTCCACGGCATAGGAAGAATGCGCAATACTGTAATATACACTAGTGTAAATAACGTATATATGGCATAAAAACCATATTTGTATTGTTGCCGAATATCGCCTAGTATTAAACCTTTAAGCTTCATAGTAATTTCCTCCCTGTTATTTCTGAGAATATATTATCTAATGTTGGCTCATTGCTATGTATTGATAATAAGGCATTAGCTTGAATCAGAGATTGTAGCTTTTTATCTGTACTTATTTTGTCAAGTGCGATTGTAGTATTTAATTCTTTTTGATTCTCCAAATATGAATATGTTACTTCATTATAACGCCTTGACATGATAAGATTATGAGGAGTGTCCATAGCTTTAATGTTGCCATCAACAATAAATGCTACACGATCACAAAGTTCGGTTGCATCGTGCATATTGTGAGTAGTCAGAATGATTGTTACTCCCTTATTTTTAAGATCAAGAATAATGTTTTTCATCACTTGGGAGTTTGAAGGATCTAAACCAGATGTTGGCTCATCCAAAAATAACACTTTGGGCTGATGAATAATTGATCGGGCAAAGTTTAATCTGGATTTCATACCTTTAGAAAAACCTGCCACTTTCTTATTGGCATGTTGTGAGAGTCCAACCATTTCTAATAATTGTTCGACAGGAATCAGCTTACAGTCATATAAAGAACCAAAGAATTTTAAGTTCTCCAATGCGGTGAATTTCTCATAAAAACTAGGGAATTCAAAATCGACACCAATACTCTCATAGAACTGGTCAGACTTATTTCTAATTTCATTATTATTAATAGAAACACTCCCCTTATATTTAGGGAGCATACCTATTAATATCTTTTGGAGAGTGCTTTTTCCTGCTCCAGAAGGTCCTAAGAAGCCAAATATTTCTCCGCTTCTTACTTGAAAATTCATATTCTCAATAAATGGTAGTTGAGAATAACTAAACGATAAGTTTTTTACTGTAATCATAATTTTTAAATTTTATATCGTATGACTAAAATTGTTTATATAGTCATATTGTAAATTCAAAGTATCGCTATGTAACATATTTGCACATAGTCAGTTGATATTATATAATCTTGTTGTATTGGATTAGTCTTTAAATAGTTGCTGTACTATTCCCCTAACTATAAACTTGAAAACTTCATTGTAAATATCTGTTCCAATTGTTTTCTCGTTTAGAATAGTCAAGAATGCAGCTCTTAAAGCCCCTGCAAATACTTTTGTATCAATTGATTTACTTTCTGGAATAAATTTCAGTAGTTCGTTTGCTAGCATGACATCATCATCTACGTGTTTTGAAAGTACTTCTTGAGGGAGCTTTCTATTTAGATATTCCACATCACTATTAACGAAGATAGATACAAAGTATGGTTTGTTGTTGATTAGCAAGTCAGATATAATATCTGTCAATGTATCAACCGTAATATTATTGGTATGCTTATTTATGGCATTAAGAAATTCTTTTTCCAATTTCTTATGATAGTCTATTATTGTATCGAAAAAAAGAAGTTCTTTTGATGTATAGAATAGATAAAATGCTCCTTTAGAAATATTGGCATATTTAACAAGCTCATCTACAGAAGTTTTACGTACCCCTTGTTGCTGGATAAATAGCAAAGCTCCTTCTTTGAGTTTATCCTTTATAAGCTTTCTTTCGTTGTCATCAAATGCTTTTGCCATACCGTGTGACTATTTTGTTGTTATTGGTCACTGCAAACATAAGCGTTATTTTTGAATTGACAAAGAAATATCGGTTTATTTTTCTTTGTTTCTATATGATCTGCCTAAATCAATGAGTATTTGGTCTATAAATCATTGTATTATGTTGCCATGATAAGTACATATTAAGTCATTAAGAACTTTACTTCGCCACTTTCGGACAGTTTTGAAAACGGCTCATGATTCTTCTTTTATTTGCCGATGAAAATAAAATCGACACGTTTTATAAACCTTTTAAAATTGAAAGTATGGAAGTAGTAACTATTGAAAAGAGAACCTTTTCGTATGTCTGCGAGAGGTTCACGGAGTTTGCCAAACGGATAGAAAGTTTGTGCAGCACTCATACCCAGAAAATAGAAAACTGGCTGGATAGTCAGGAAGTGTGCCTGTTGTTAGGCGTTAGTAAGCGAACTTTGCAGTATTACAGAAGTAGCGGAAGATTGGCTTATTCTCAAATTGGTAGTAAGATTTATTATAAGACTTCCGATATTGAAAGAATTATTGCAGACAGTGAAACGCAAAATCAATCACCCAAACACCCCACGTCTTATGAAAAGAATTAAAAAAGATTATCCGTTTTTCAACCTGTTTTCCATTGTTGGCACATGGGAAAGCATTAATCTGAATCCTACGGTTATCATCTATCGGAGCGACAAAGAGTACCTTCTTTCTATTATATATGTATCGGAAACAACCAAACAGGCTTCACCTGCTACTTATGAGATACAGCAAGATGGTAGCCAGTATTTTATTGCCCCTGCATTCAAACGGCTCTATGTAGATTATGATCTGGCAAAAGACGTACTTAACATTTCATCTTTGGGTCACTATCTGCGTAACTAACCAGCTATCTAGCCATCTTGAAATCAATATTTCAATAAAACAATCTTTCAATCATGGAACTAATAAATAAAGATACCCCACAAGTCAAAGAATTTATTTCTTCGCTCGATTCGATGCTGGATGGTATTGAATCTATTGTAAAGCACTACAAGCCCCACCTGAATGGGGAACGCTTTCTTTCTAATAATGAGGTTTCCAAGAAACTGAATGTCAGTTTGCGAACCCTGCAAGAATGGCGAGATACAGGGCTAATTCCCTTTATCCAGATAAAAGGTAAAATCATCTACCGTCAGAGTGATATTGATAAACTGCTCCAAAAGCACTACTTTGAAAGTTGGAAAGAGTAACCTGCCAAGCCCAAAACATTGTTTTTCGGAATTTAATTTGAATCATTGACTTTCCCAGTGAAGTATTTAGTCTGTGCAAGTCTTTAGATGAAAATACGCTCGAACATAGTGAGAGGAAGATTTTCATCTAAACCGAAGGCTCGGACTTGAACAGGCTAAATACGGAACTTATCTTTGTCAATGCTTCATATTGAGTTCTGGAAAACTTACTATAAAAGAAAAGGATTGAGAAAATGAAATTCATTCTTCCCAATCCTTTTTCAATATTAGCTACTATCTTTATTATATAGCCAATTCCGACAGGCAGCTATTTACTTTTTGCATATCCTTGAAAATATTCTGATCCAATACCCTTGCATAGTGTTTTGTTACGCTTGTATCTGCATGACCTAACATCTTAGCAACATTCTCCATACTTACGCCATTTGCAAGGCAAATGCTTGTTGCATAGCTATGACGGGCGGTATGTGTGCTAAGATTTTTATGAATTCCGCACACATCGGCAATCTCCTTCAAATAACTGTTCATGCGTTGATTACACAATACAGGTAAAAGTTTTCCGGTACACTCTGCCACATCCTTATATTTATCAAGTATGGAAGCTGCCACAGGCAGCACAGGAATGTTACACATGATTTTTGTCTTTTGCCGGTTCTTCCTTATCCAAAGTTCCCCTTTGTTGTCTTTTACCAAGTGTTCGGGTGATAAATCTTTCACATCGCTGAACGCCAAGCCAGTAAAAATGCAAAAGACAAAAACGTCACGTACCTGTTCTACTCGTTTAATTGTAAACTCTTTGGCGAGAATGATTTTAATCTCGTCCATCGTCAGAAATTCGGGATCAGTTTCTTCCAGTTTGAAGCGATAGTAAGCAAATGGATCTTTCTTTATCCAGTCGTTTTCCAGAGCAATGCGGATAATCTTCTTCAAATTCTTTAGTCGGGTGATAGCGGAGTTCTGCGCACAACCTTTTTCAATCTTCAAGAAAGCATCGAACTTAGAAATGAAGTTGGCTTCCAAGTTGTTCAGAGCAATATCCGATAACTGATATTCTTTCTTAATGAATTCTTCCAAATATCGGGTAGTGGTTTCATACCGTTGAACAGTCTTGCTTACAAAGTCTTTGCCGATCAGCTTACGACTTTGTTCGTTATGCTCCCTGAATACCTGCAATAGTGTTTTGTTATCTTCGTCCACACCATAAAACAACTTTCTCACAAGATCAACAGTGATAACCTTGCCGGAAGTTTCCAATTCTCTATAAATTTGGTGTATGCGTGAGCGTGTGATTTCTAAGTAGTGGTTCAGTTCCACCGACATACGGTCTTTTCCTTTTGAATTCTCTTTTGCTTGATTCCATAGGTTTACGGGACAACTTCTTTTGATAGAAATATCTACCATACAGCCGTTTACAGTGATTCTCATGCACACAGGTGCTTCTCCGTTCTTTAATAACTTGGCTTTTTTGATAAAGAACAAAACAGAAAATGATTTTCGAGCCATTTTTACATCGTTTTTTAAGTTACAAAACTATGTATTCTCTTCCAAAGTAAGTCTATGCAAAAGACTATGAATCAGCGAGAAAGATGCAAATTCGTGGGACTTTTTTCGATTAAATTTTAGTCCCACGATTTATCCACCGATAATATGCTTGAAACGGCTATTTTCTGCTACCTGCCAGAAAAAAGAAATCCCCGATAATGCTTGATTATCAGGGATTTGCTTGATTTTTCTTTTGTTTTCAGTGATCCGCCTGGGGCTCGAACCCAGGACCCCAACATTAAAAGTGTTGTGCTCTACCTGCTGAGCTAGCGAATCAATCCTTATTTGCGAATCAGTTATTTCCTGATTGCGGGTGCAAAGGTAGTTACTTTTATTTAATTTGCAAGCATTCCGTAGAAAAAAGTTTCAATTATTTTTCCTCGTTGTGGCTTGTTTCTTGATTATCAGTAGTTTCTACTTCATCATATTTTATCTTTTCTTTGTTGATAATAAAGCGTTGGTAGTAGGAGAGCATCAAAGTTGTTAGTGGTAAGGCGATAATCATGCCGAGCATTCCCATTAATGAACCCCAGATAGAAAGAGATAAAAGGATGATGGCAGGATTCAGTCCGGTAATCTTTCCCATGATTTTGGGGACAAGGAAGGTATCCTGTATGATTTGTACGATTGCAAAGACAGCTAATGCACATGCAATGATAATCCAGAAGTTCTGTCCAGTATCGGCAGCTTTGAGGATCGCCAATAAAATGGTGGGAAGGAAACCGATGATTTGCAAGTAGGGAACCATATTCAATGCTCCGATGAAAAGTCCTAAAGCGATAGCCATGGGGAAATCGATAATCAGGAAACCAATGCTGAAAAGAATACCTACGCAGAAAGCAACCAAAGCCTGTCCACGGAAATATCTGTTCATACCATCCTGTACGTCGTGAACCAGGTTGGAGGCAAACGTACGGTATTTATTGGGTAGCAGATGCAACCATCCTTCAGCTATCGCTTCGTAATCCAATAATATAAAGATTACATATAATAATATAATGAAAGAGGCAAGGATGCTGAATAGAATGTTGAGAGATTCTGCAAGCAAAGTCCACACTCTGGGGACGGTATCCTTGATTGCCGCCAGGATATTCTCTTCACTTAATACACGGTTCAGTGCCTGAAGATCGATGTTCTCGTGGATAAATTCAGAAAGATTCTTAGGCACATTGTTTCCGGCTCCATTGGTGAGGTAAGTCACCAGCAAGTCGTTCATTCTGCCTATTTCCGAAATCATCGGCGGCACTAACAGATAGAATAAAGTGACTCCGATAACCGTAATGAGGAATAAGGAACAGAAGATGGAAATAATACGGCTTTTTAATCGTAGCTTATACTGGAAGAATTTGACTAACGGATAGACCATATAAGCTATCAGCCACGCAATAAAGAAAGGCAATAACACTCCGCTAAGGCGTTCCACAAGCATTAATATTCCTACAACTAACACACATCCGATGGAACCGCGTATAAAACTGTCGAATGTTATCTTTTTCCTTTCCATAATCTGTTTTTTTTATAGAGTTTATACTTTCTGCTCATCTTCCCCTCGTGCACGGAGATAACATTCCCTGCACAGAGGCTCATATTCGGCTGTTTCGCCTAAAAGAACCTGTTTCTCATTCTTGACTGTACGATGTGAGAAAGAAGCCAGCTGACCACATTTCACACAGATCGCATGAACTTTGGAGACTTCATCGGCAATGGCACACAATTGTGGCATTGGACCGAACGGATTTCCTTTGAAGTCCATATCCAACCCTGCAATGATAACACGGATTCCATTGTTGGCAAGCTGGTTGCATACATCAATCAAACCACTGTCGAAGAACTGCGCTTCATCAATACCTACTACATCTATCTCGGAAGTAAACAGTAAAATGCTGGCTGACGAATCGATGGGAGTGGAGGCGATAGAATGGCTGTCGTGAGAGACTACGTCTTCTTCTGAATAACGGGTGTCGATAGCTGGTTTGAATATCTCGACACGTTGTTTCGCGAATTTCGCTCTCTTCATTCTGCGAATCAATTCCTCTGTCTTTCCGGAGAACATAGAACCGCAGATTACTTCGATCCGGCCTCTTCTTCTAGTCTCCTGTATGTGGTCTTCTGAAAATAATACCATGAGATTTTGTATTTTCTTGATTAAATAAATATGTGGACAAAGGTAAGCAATTCAATGTGCAAGAACTGTTAAATTATCCATTATTTTAAGTTATTGCATAAATTATTCCTACATTCGCACCGTATAAACAATGGACTGACATGAAACAGAAGCTATTAACAGATATTGAGTTGGATGTTCATGAGTTGAAGTATCTCATGGATTCATTTACCAAGGAGCCGACTCCGACTTTGTCTGAACTGTTGAAGCGGAGCATTACACGGATGCAGGGACGTTTGGACGAACTGCAGCAGGAGGTGGATGCTGTTCAGGTAATTTCTCCGTCAGCTGTGGAAGAGACAGCGGAAGAGGAGGATGAAGTTGCCGGATCTGAAGAAGATTCCCCCGTTATTATACAATCTCTCGAATCAGTTGGCGTGAAAGAAGACGAGGAGGGAGAGACTATTGTTGCGGAAGAGAAACCTGTAGTAATAGCAGAAGAGGAGCCTGCAATGGTGGAGGAACCTGTCGTTGAAACTGTTGTGAAAGAGGAAGAACCTAAATCGGCAGTGTTGGGAGAAAGTCTCAAACTGTCTGCCGGCTTGCGACATTCTATCAGTTTGAATGATTCTTTCCGTTTTTCTCGTGAACTGTTCGGAGGTGACACTGATTTAATGAATCGGGTTATCGAACAGATATCAGTAATGAGTTCCTACAAGACTGCAGTCGCATTTCTGTCCTCGAAAGTCGAATTGAATGAAGAAAAAGAGGCGGTGAACGACTTTCTGGAGCTACTAAAGAAATATTTTAATCAATCAGCATAAAACAAAAACAGATGGGAAAGCTATATGTGGTGCCTACGCCGGTAGGGAATCTGGAGGACATGACTTTTCGGGCTATCAAAGTCCTGAAAGAGGTCGATCTGATTTTGGCGGAGGATACACGTACTTCCGGTATCTTGCTGAAACACTTTGAAATAAAGAATGCAATGCAATCCCACCACAAATTTAATGAACATAAAACGGTGGAAAGTGTTGTTAATAGAATAAAGGCAGGTGAAACGGTGGCACTAATTTCGGATGCCGGAACGCCTGGAATTTCCGATCCCGGATTTCTGGTTGTTCGTGAATGTGTGCGCAACGGTATTGAAGTGCAGTGCTTGCCGGGAGCAACCGCTTTTGTTCCGGCTCTCGTTGCATCGGGATTGCCGAACGAGAAGTTCTGCTTCGAGGGATTTCTCCCCCAGAAGAAAGGACGGCAGACACGACTGAAGACATTGGCGGAAGAACACCGCACGATGGTGTTTTATGAATCACCCCACCGTCTGTTGAAGACGTTAACACAGTTTGCCGAATATTTCGGCGCTGAACGTCAGGCAACCGTGTCGCGTGAAATATCCAAACTCCACGAAGAAACAGTTCGGGGCAGTTTGGCTGAATTGATAGAACACTTTACCGCTACCGAACCCCGGGGCGAGATTGTGATAGTATTAGCAGGAATAGATGATTAAATAACTTCATTAAAAAACGTAAAACGTAAACGTATGAAAAAGTTAGCTGTTTTATTTGTATGCGCAGCCATGTTGGCTTCGTGTGATGGCTTTAAAGGTGGAAGTAAAGACCTGAAAGCTGAAAATGATTCTCTTTTGATGGAACTGAACCAGCGCAACGCTGAACTGGATGATATGATGGGGACTTTCAATGAAGTTCAGGAAGGTTTCCGTAAGATCAATGCTGCCGAAAGCCGTGTTGACTTGCAGCGTGGAACCATCACTGAAAACTCTGCCAGTGCCAAGCAACAGATTGCTTCTGACATCGAATTCATCTCCAAACAAATGGAAGAAAACAAAGCGCAGATTGCAAAGTTACAGGCACAGTTGAAGAACAGCAATTACAATTCTACTCAACTGAAAAAAGCTGTTGAGGCATTGACTGCTGAATTGAACGCTAAACAACAGCGTATCGAAGAACTGCAAACTGAACTGGCTTCCAAGAATATCCGTATTCAGGAATTGGATGCTGCTGTCAGCGATTTGTCTGTAGCAAAAGAAACTTTGACTGCAGAAAACGAAGCGAAAGCTAAAACCGTTGCTGAACAGGAAAAGAGTCTGAATGCTGCCTGGTTCGTATTCGGTACTAAATCTGAATTGAAGGCTCAAAAGATTCTTCAGAGCGGAGACGTGTTGAAGAGCGCTGATTTCAACAAGGATTATTTCACTCAGATCGATATCCGTACAACCAAAGAAATCAAGTTGTACTCTAAACGTGCTGAGTTACTGACTACTCATCCAACCGGTTCTTATGAATTGGTAAAAGATGATAAAGGCCAGTTGACATTGAAGATTACTAATCCTACTGAATTCTGGAGTGTATCCAGATACTTGGTTATCCAGGTAAAATAAGGTAGATATCCCTTTTGAATTGCCAATGTGCTGATTCCTGGATTCAAGAAATTAGCACATTGGCTTTTTTGTTTCTTATTATACGCATAACTACTGATGAAATATAAAAATCTTTTTTTTGATCTTGATGATACCATCTGGGCTTTTTCTCAAAATGCTCGTGACACCTTTGAGGAAGTATATCAGAAATATTCGTTCGACCGCTATTTTGACTCATTCAATCATTATTATACTCTTTATCAACAAAGAAATACAGAACTCTGGATTGAGTACGGTGAAGGAAAGATAACGAAGGATGAATTGAACAGCCAACGTTTCTTTTATCCTTTACAGGCTGTGGGAGTGAAAGATGAAGCGCTCGCCGAACAGTTTTCGAAAGATTTTTTCGCTATTATCCCTACTAAAAGCACTTTGATGCCTTATGCAAAGGAGGTATTGGAATATCTTGCTCCCAAATATAATCTCTATATCCTTTCCAATGGGTTTCGTGAATTGCAATCACGCAAGATGCGTTCGGCAGGAGTGGACGGGTATTTCAGAAAGGTGATTCTCTCGGAAGATCTCGGAGTGCTGAAGCCTTGGCCGGAGATATTCAATTTTGCTTTGTCTGCCACTCAATCCGAGTTGCGCGAATCCTTGATGATTGGTGACAGTTGGGAAGCGGATATAATCGGAGCACACGGCGTAGGGATGCATCAGGCTTTCTACAATGTGGCAGAACGGACTACTTTCCCTTTCCTCCCTACTTATCACATCCATTCCTTGAAAGAATTAATGGATTTATTATAGGTTTTCTGGATTAAGTCGTATTTTTGTTGCGTTTTAGTTTTGCATAAAATACGATATAACCATGGATAGTATGCTTCTACCTTTCGCCTTACTTTGTTTCACTTCATTCTTCACGTTGACCAACCCATTGGGAACGATGCCTGTCTTTCTTACCATGACTCATGGTATGACGGATAAAGAACGTCAGTCTATTGTACGTCGTGCTACTATTGTGTCGTTTATTACATTGATGGTATTTGTCTTTGCCGGGCAGTTTCTTTTCAAGTTCTTCGGTATCTCTACCAATGGTTTCCGTATTGCCGGTGGGGTGATTATCTTCAAGATAGGCTTTGATATGCTTCAAGCCCGCTATACCCCGATGAAGTTGAAGGACGAAGAAATCAAAACGTATGCGGATGATATCTCTATTACTCCTCTCGGTATTCCTATGTTATGCGGTCCCGGAGCGATTGCTAATGCAATCGTTTTGATGCAGGATGCGCATTCTTATGAAATGAAGGGAATACTGATCGGTACTATTGCCCTGATTTATCTGCTGACTTTCTTTATTCTTCGTGCTTCTACGAAATTGGTAAAAGTCTTGGGTGAAACGGGTAATAATGTGATGATGCGTCTTATGGGATTGATTTTGATGGTGATTGCAGTGGAATGTTTCGTTAGCGGATTGAAGCCGATTCTGGTAGATATTGTGAAAGAAGGAATGATTCCTTGATGAATAAGAATGTACTATTCTAAATGTAATCTGATAAAGTTTAGGTTGCCATAATTCTTCATAAGCGTAGTGGACGTTTTTATGACTATCGAGATATAACTGAAATGAGACTGAATTCCCACCTTTCCCCTGGAGAATTCAGTCTCATTTATATGATTCAAGTCAATGGATTATCTGCTTCCGCCTGCCCACCAAACATTTTCACTATACACATATTGTCCGTTTCCGTATGCTGCTTTCACTTCGGCATTCGTTGTTGTGTCGCTATTGCCATAAGGACAACGTAATGGGAAAGAGTTTGGATTTTTTAGCTCAATAAAGTTTTCGCCTAGTCCTTTCATTCTGCGAACATCATTGTAAGATTCTGTCGCTTCTCCTGAAGCTCCCCATAATGCGAAGTATTTTTGAGTCATTGTTGTTTTCAGCGGTTCGGCTGTATATTTGGCTTCTACCGTATTATCAAAATAGCTTTCGGCTTCAGTATCTGTAATACTACTTGCCGGGTTGATGAGCGTTTTGCCCAATTCCTTTCTTGAAACGCTGAAGCTATTTTCTGCATTTAACAATCCGGCTACTACAGCGTCTTTTAATGCACTTTTTGCATCACGTCCCAATCTGCATAGAGCTTCTGCTTCCAGGAACTTTAATTCATGATAGCTCAATAACAGTGTGGGTGCTGATATAGAATACATAAATAAAGAAGTTCCATACTTGGAAGTACCTTGTTCCGGAGAACCATTAGGCGCATATACGGCATTGTCAGCAGTTCCTGGGGCTTGTTCTTTTCCAGATGCACCTTGTTTAGTGATGAAAGCTCTGGACAGACGTGGGTCGTTGTATTCTGCCAGTTTGCTTCTCATGCTTTCGCTTGCACCTAATCCGGCACGTGCCACAAAGAAACCGTAAAGCGGATTTATATTGTTGGCGTCATATACGTTGAATGCTGCTTGCTCTTCTGCACTTTCGAAAGAGTTATCCACATATTCCAAAACCTTCTCCATGTCAGCGTCTTTGTTGGCAGATCTTTTAAGAAGGTGCATTGTGTAACGCGCTTTCAGACCATACGCCAACTTAAGCCATTTTTCAGCATCGCCCTGATATAACAAATCTTGAGCTCCCGGGTCTATCAGATCTTCTTTCTGCAAGTCTGCAATAGCATCGTCCAGGTATTGCATTGCTTGTGTATAGATCTCTTCTTGTTTATCCATTTTAGGAGTCAGGTAAACGGGAGAGCCATTTTCGTCAACTAAGGCTGCCTGGCTGCATGGAGCATCTCCGAACATATCGGCTATCAATGCACAATTATAAGCAGCCAACACCTCTGCCATACCTTTGGTTGCAAAATTTCCATAATCTATTCCTCCCTCACTGCATTGATTGATAATGATACGGGCAGATTTCAATGTGGAATACAGACCATTCCATGTATTATTGAAAGTGGAAGATGAGGTCGGTTCGCTTTCTCTGGTTTCTGCATAATACAACTGGTTGTCAACACCTACTTCATATTCAATGTAAGCAGATAGATAAGTATTGAAATCACCTCCTGCGTTAGAGAATGCGGTAGAGGTTATTACATCTGTCAGAATGAATCTTCCGGCCACGCTTTGCGTATGTCCGTGATCCTTATTGATTCTATCCATTGCATCTTCCGAACATCCGGAAAAGACAACTGATAAAACAGTAGCGGCAAAAATGCCTTTGATTATATTATATGTTTTCATCTTTCTTTTTAGCTAATTAGAATTTTACATTAAATCCAAAACCATAGCTGGCTGTTCCCGGAAGAGAGAAACGTTCGAATGCACCTCCCATATTGTCATTACCCTGTGAAGCTTCCGGATCGAAGCCTTTCATTTCAGACCAAACCAAAATGTTACGGGCAAAAACATTCACATTCACATTCAGCCA
This sequence comes from Bacteroides sp. OM05-10AA, assembly GCF_003439055.1. Lineage (NCBI taxonomy): Bacteria > Pseudomonadati > Bacteroidota > Bacteroidia > Bacteroidales > Bacteroidaceae > Bacteroides > Bacteroides sp. OM05-10AA. The sequence continues at coordinate 2,835 of NZ_QSUR01000057.1, read as the reverse complement.
TTTCTTTGAGAATACCGGATAGCTTACTGATAATTCACGCAGTTTGATATAAGAATTATCATAAATGTAGGATTCGTCAATGGATCTTCTTCTTGTGAAATATGCTTGGGCGTCTGTTACCTTTATATCATTGGGCGCATAGATTGAGTTACCGTCTGCATCTTTTCCTGTTTCTTTAACGGAGTTTTCTACAATGAATTCGGCATTACGCATATCACCAGATAATTTGCTCACACCGTAATAGTTCATTTCACCTGCGGTACCACTATACATCTGTCCTCCTTGTTTCCAGTCGAATACTGCAGAAATACGGAACTTGTACAATTCGATATTTGTATTGAAACCTAAACGGAAGTCAGGAGATACAGTTCCGATAACCGCATCTTCTCCCTGCATGGGAAGTCCGTTTTTGTCTACCACAATCTTGCCTTCGTCATTACGCATATAGCTTTTTCCGTAGATCACAGGGAACTTGTCACCAATTCCGGCACGTACCTGCGGAGTAACAAATCCTCCTAACATAATACTTTCTACTCCTGGAGCCAATTCGTCTACGTAATTGTCGATTTTGGAGAAGTTGAAAGCGAAGTCGAGTTTGAAGTTCTTGGTATCTACCGGAGATACGCCCAATGTCAACTCGTGAGTATTTGTGTGGATTTTACCTCCATTCATTATCATACTTGAGGCTCCGGTTGAACCTGCCAAAGGAACTTCAAATATCTGATCTTTTACATTCTGACGTGAATAGGTATAATTCAAGGTTACCAGTCCGTTTAAGAAAGTAAGATCTGCTCCCAGTTCGTATGATTTTGTATTTTGTGGTTTTAAGTTAGGGTCATATACCTTATAATATGGAATGTAAGCCATTGCTCCATTAATTGGATAAACAATAGGATTTCCCATATAGAAGCCGCCACCATAAGATGGAGTATAATAATAACTTTGAGTATAGTCACCGGCCATACCAACTTCTGCATAAGAAGCACGTATCTTACCGAAAGTCAATATGTTATTTTTCAGGGGAGCCAGTTCGGTGAAGATGAATCCTAATGACACTGAAGGATAAGTGAAAGAACGGTTGTCACGTGGCATGCTTGAAACAATATCGTTACGTATACTTCCGCTTAGATAGAGCATATTTTTCCATGCTACTGACAAGTTGGCGAAATTACCTACCGTCCGCTTCTTGTTGTATTGGCTTTCGTTAGAGAATACAGAAGCATTATTCAGATGATTCCATCCCGGGAAATTGAAGTTCATGCTATATGCGTATTCATATTTTGTCTTTTTATCTACAAACTCATTACCAATCAACGCATCCAGGGTCCATTCTTCGTTGATATTCCATGTGTAAGCGGCAGTTAACAGTGAGTTTAACTCATTAACAGTGTAATGGTATTCTGAATCTTCACCTGTAGGTGCCCAGGTACTTCCATATCCGTAGATTTCTGAATAATTGGTAGTGTAAGCGTCATCACCGATCTGGTATTTAATATCCAGTTTGTGGTTGTCCGTTCCAAATTTAGTGGTGTATTTCACGAAAGCATTTCCGAAGAAACGTTGTGAACGTTCAGAGAACTGGTTATTGTCAACTGCCCAATATGCATCGTCGATCCAGCTGTCACGATATGTATTTTGTGTGTAAGGGTCGCCTTCTATGTGAGAAGGAATGCCGGCCATATTATAGCTGACGGGTGCATTATAGATCGTAGCAACCACACTGGTGTTGGCTGTAGACTGTTTGGAGATTTTTGAAGTCACAAAGTTTCCATTAAATCCGGTAGTCCAGTTAGGATGGAGTTGTGCTTCGGCGGACATTTTCACGTTATATCTATCCATACCAGTTGATGGAACGATACCATTACTCGTGGTGTTACCCAAAGAAAAAGAGTAGTTACCTTTGTCGAATCTCTGGGCTACATTGACGTTATTGCTCCAAGATACACCTGTTTCAAAAAAGTCCTTCATGTTGTTATATGCCTGTGGAGTAGCCCACGGATTCATGCCGGCAGCTGCAAGTTGAGGAACATAGTATTTTCCGGACTGTTTGCCATATTGGCTAGTGTAACTGTTGTCTGTATTTCCTCCGTAGGTAGGATCGTTAGCCAATTCGGAAATCTTAGGACCCCATGCGAAAGGAGATGACGGATCGAAAGTACCGCCTGAACCTTGTGCGTATTCTTGTTGCAGTTCCGGAAGAGTTGAAATCTTATCAAAGGAAAGGTTAGTACTGAAAGTAATAGTCGGTTTTCCTTTATCTGCTCCTTTACCACTTTTGGTAGTGATAACGATAACACCATTGGAAGCTCTCATACCATACAAAGCAGAAGCGGCTTGTCCCTTTAATATATTGATACTTTCTATATCATTAGGGTCAATGTCGACAGCACGGTTAGCATAGTCCGTTCCATACGCTCCATCGGTAAGAGAAGTACTCACGTCTGCGGTAGACGCGATAGGCATACCATCAATTACATACAATGGAGTATTGTCTCCGGTGAAAGAACGAGAACCGCGAATCGTAATCTTTGAAGAAGCACCCGGCATACCAGATGATGGGGTGATGTCGATACCTGATACTTTTCCTTGTAAGGCTCCCGCTAAATCTGTATTAGCAGCACGTGTCAACGCATCCGATTTGACGTCTTGTACGGCATATCCCAATGCTTTCTTTTCACGTGAAATACCCATAGCGGTAACTACTACTTCGTCTAGCTTTTGGGCGTCAGCCTTTAATATAACTTTCAAATTTGGCTTAATAACTACCTCTTGTGTTTGCATTCCGATATACGAAATCTGCAAAGTCTTTGCAGAACTAAATACAACTATAATATG
>NZ_QSUR01000056.1:0-22222 GCF_003439055.1 Bacteroides sp. OM05-10AA | reverse complement strand
TATTTATTCACAATAGAAGAAGTACCACCAAATTTGACGAAGAACCCTAAATCATTTCTAGTGGGGGCTAGATCACTGTGTCTTTCAGCCATTTTCCGAAAAAACGGTCATAGACAATATAACCATCTGGTGTATTATATATTAGTTCTTTATTTAGTAAGGACTTCAGTGCTACGTTAACGCTGCTGGGCGTTTTTAGATGATGCCTTTTGATGAAATCATTGGCATTTATACTTTTTATACAGCCTTCTGTGGCAATAGCTTTCAATAGATCCACTTGATTGTTGGTTAGTAGTGTTAGGTTACTTTGGTATATGGTTTCCTGTTCATCTAAAATGTCATTTATACAGCTATCTACCAGTCGGTTATTAATAGGGTTGATTTTCTTCTCATACAATCGGTTGAGTATGCTTTGAATGTACCAGGTGTGTCCGTTTTCAAGTTGGTATAAGTAGGAGAATGTTTCTAACGGTAGCTCTCTTTTTTCTTTGGCAAAGAATGAGTGTGCGAACGAATAATAATGCTCCAACGGAATCTCCTTTAACACAATAATTTGGGTACTTTGATAAAAAGGTCGTTTTGCAGAACTAAACATTTCTTCCATTACATGTTTTTTACTTCCTGAAAATATAAAGTGTACATTTGGCATGAATTGGATATGAGAACGGAGCAATGCTTCTACACCTTTTTCCGGATATTCTGTAATCTGTTGGAACTCATCAATGGCAAGGTAACAATGTTTTTTTGAAGCTGCCATATAGTCGAGCACTTCTTTTAGTGTCTGTTCGGCATGAGCAGGGACAAAGTCCAGAGTTACGGTAGGCATACCGCTTCTTTCGTCAGTACTGATTATGGGGCGGCAAGATTTAAAGAAAGCGGTCATTTGCCGGAGTATATTTTGGGACAGGGTATCCAATTCTCCGAGAACATTTTGAGCAAGCAATTGTATGAATGCCTTTAAGTCGCGTGTGGGATAGATATCCATGTAGAAATAGGCGGTATTCGGATTCTTTTCCTGTTTCATCCGGTAGAATACATTTTTGATGAGTCCCGTCTTTCCCATACGCCGAGGGGATATTAATGTCAGATTCCGCCCGTTTTGTAAAGCTGAAATCATTTTATCAGTTTCTTTTTCCCGGTCACAAAAGTATTCCGGACTGTTATAGCCGTACACAAGGAATGGATTATATGGTTTCATATCTTATTATATCTTTTATGTTACATATTTCATGTAATACAAAGAACGTAATAATTGGGGAATATTCAAAGACTTTTTTTATTTATGTATATATAAATAGTGCGCTGATGAAAGAACAATCATTTTCTTTCATCAGCGCACTATTATTTGTCGGAGCAGGATTATTTCTTATCCTTTTTCTCTTCAGCTTTCGTTGCAGGCTTTTCCTCCGTTTTACTGTCCGGATTAATAATACCTTTCACCGTTTCACCGATGGGCAACTTATCCAGTACACCAAGACTTGGAGCTACCGTTTTCACTAGTGTATTCAGGAAATTGCTTGTGCCGCCGTTTCCTCCGTCGAATACAGTGATATTTCCTAAGTTCATGTGTTCGAATGCCTTTACCTGTTCTCCGGCGATTTCTTTCCATTGGTCTACCATCTTGTATTGGATAGCGATAGCCGGGTTCGATTCGGCTGCTCTTACCATTGCTTCGAAACCTTCCGCTTCAGCAAGTAATGAACGTTTCTTACCTTCCGCTTCTGCTTCCAGTTTCATTTGGATAGCTTTTGCTTCCGCTTCCGCTTGTGCCAAAGTAGCTTTTGCGCGTGCTTCTGCCTCACGAGTAATCTTTTCGGCAATGGCATTAGCCTGTAGAATAGCTTCCTGTCTGGCAATTTCCGCAGGAACAATCTTTTCGGCTTTCAATGAAGATTCTACTTTACGTGCTTTGGCTTCTTCTACCTCCTTCTGGGCAATTTCACGTGCAGTTTGTACGGCAGCTTCCGATCTGGCAGCAGCTTCACCGGCTTGCTTGTCGGCATTAGCTTGCGTCACGGCCAGTTCTGAATTTGATAGAGCCACCTCTTTCTGTGCATCATTTCGTCCGATAGCAGCTTTCTTGGCAGCTTCCGCCTGCTTGATTTCCATATCCGAGTTAAGTTCGGCAACACGGCTTTCCTTTTCGGTATTCGCCTGTTCGATACGGATATTCTTTTCAGCTTCAGCTTTTGCTACTTGTGATTCTTTTTCCGCATTGGCGATGGCTACTTGAGAAATTCTGTCCTTATCTGCATTGGCAACCGAGATTTCCTGTTGTTTCTTCGTTTCTGCGATGGCGATATCTTGATCTTTACGCGTTTCTGCAACTTTGGTTTCGCGTTCCTTAATTTGATTGGCAATTTTGATGGCACCCAGCTTTTCCTGTTCTTCGATATTAGCTTGTGCTTCGTTCAGAGCTTTACTTTCAGCTTCCTTACCTAAGTTGACAATGTAGTTGGCAGCATCACGAATGTCACTGATATTGATGTTCATCAGGTACAAACCAAACTTGCGAAGTTCGGTATCGATGTTATCTTTTACTTTAGCCAGAAACTTATCGCGGTCTGAATTTAATTCTTCGATAGTCATATCGGCGATCACCATACGCATCTGACCATATACGACATCGGTAATTAAATTCTGTTTGTCGTCCATCGTCAAACCCAGCATACGTTCAGCAGCATTTTGCATTACTTCGGGATCAGTGCTGATAGCTACAGTAATGGTAGTCGGCACATCCACACGGATATTCTGAGCAGACAGTGCACCCGTCAGTTTGCATTCAATCTGCATGGGTTTCATGGAAAGGAATTCGTATCCCTGGATAATCGGCCATACGAAAGCTGCACCACCGTGATATAGCTTCGCCGACTTCTTATCTCCTCCTGTTTTACCATATACAACGAGGACTTCATCACTCTTACATTTGCGGTAACGAGAAAGGATACCAATAAAAGTGAGTAGGATGACTGCCACTAATATAGCAGCCATAATCAACATTTCTTGTGTCATAAAATTGTGTATTTGAATAGTTATTGAATGAATAGCGTTCCGTCTTTGTAACTGGTGATGATTGTTCTGTCACCTGTCTGATATGCTTTTCCGGATTCGGAGATGACGTCTACTTCGCGCATGGCTCCATCCCGGGTGGTCTGTACTGTATATTTGTTGTCACTTTGCTTGAAGTATATAGTACATTCTCGTCCCACAAGTTGATCTGTCTGTTCAGAATGATTCACTTGTTGCAGTTGATAAGCTTTCTTATAGAGAAACCACACAGCGAGAACAAAGAAAAGACCCACTAGAATACCGATGACATAACTTTGAATTTCAGTGTTTCCCGCTAAATACATGTACCAGCCGAATCCGATTCCAAAATGAGTTAGTCCTTTAAAAGAAACTACGCTACTGATGTCAGCATCCACGTCTACATCTGCATCTATGTCTCCGAAAAAGATGGATAGAACGAATTGGATTACAAATATTCCTGTTGTCACAAGGGCAATAATAAGGAAAATGGTACTACTCATAATTGTGAGGTATTAGTGAATCATGATTATTTTGTTCTCCAAATATACAGGTTTATGCGAATTATACAAAGATAAATGAGATAAAATGACTACTTTTGCGCGCGAAAACCCTAAAAGAGAGGAATTAGCGTGCAAAGGTATTTTATTTATTTGGCTTACGACGGAACCAACTATCACGGTTGGCAGATTCAACCGAATGGGATTAGTGTGCAGGAATGTCTGATGAAAGCATTGTCTACCTTTCTGCGTCGCGAAATTGAAGTAATAGGAGCAGGCCGGACGGATGCGGGAGTGCATGCCTCTCTGATGGTTGCTCATTTTGATTCCGATGAACTGTTGGATACTACTTCTGTTACTGATAAATTAAATCGTCTGCTGCCTCCCGATATTTCCATTTATCGTGTTTGCCAGGTTCGTCCGGATGCCCACGCCCGTTTTGATGCGACTGCGCGAACTTATAAATATTATGTGACGACATCGAAATATCCTTTTAACAGGCAATATCGCTGGCGGCTTTATAACCAGTTGAATTATGAACGCATGAACGAAGCAGCGCGTATCCTTTTCGAGTACAACGATTTTACGAGTTTCAGTAAACTTCATACGGATGTAAAGACCAATATTTGTCATATCACTCATGCAGAATGGACGCAGGAAGAAGATGCTACCTGGGTATTTACCATTCGTGCCGACCGTTTCTTGCGGAATATGGTGCGAGCCATTGTAGGCACGCTCATTGAAGTGGGACGCGGGAAACTGACTGTTGAAGGTTTCCGGCGGATTATAGAACAGCAGGACCGTTGTAAAGCCGGGACATCTGCTCCGGGGCAAGCTCTGTTTCTGGTCAACGTGGAATACCCGGAAAGTATATTTGAATGTGATGACCAGCAATCATCCATAACCGGCGAACCGTCTGTCGATGATAACTTATAATTGGTAATTAGTAAATAATAAATATTCTCATGTGGTTATTATTAGCATTCCTCTCGGCTACTTTGCTGGGCTTTTATGATGTATTCAAGAAGAAATCGTTGAAAGATAATGCAGTACTTCCTGTTTTGTTTCTAAATACATTCTTTTCCAGTCTCATCTTTCTACCGTTTATCCTGATATCCGTTTATCAACCGGACTTGTTGGGAGGAACAATCTTCAATGTTCCCGTTGCTGGTTGGGAACAGCATAAATATATTATCATCAAGTCGTTCATCGTATTGTCTTCGTGGATATTCGGATATTTCGGAATGAAACATTTACCCATAACCATTGTGGGACCTATCAATGCCACCCGTCCGGTGATGGTGCTCGTGGGAGCTATGCTGGTATTTGGTGAACGATTGAATCTCTATCAATGGATTGGTGTGATGCTGGCCATTGCCTCTTTCTTTATGTTGAGCCGTTCGGGAAAGAAAGAAGGAATTGATTTTAAGCATAACAAATGGATCTTTTTTATTGTACTGGCTGCCATTACAGGTGCTATCAGTGGTTTGTATGATAAATATCTGATGAAGTCTCTGAATCCGATGCTGGTGCAATCCTGGTATAATGTTTATCAGGTGTTTATCATGTGTCCTATCCTGTTGTTGCTTTGGTGGCCTAAAAGAAAGTCCACTACTCCGTTCCGCTGGGATTGGACGATTATCCTGATTTCCATTTTCCTTTCTGCTGCCGATTTTGTTTACTTTTACGCATTAAGTTACGACGATTCGATGATTTCTATCGTTTCGATGGTCCGTCGGGGAAGTGTGGTTGTTTCTTTTACTTTCGGTGCGCTTTTCTTCCGTGAAAAGAATTTAAAAAGCAAAGCGATTGACCTTATACTGGTGTTAATCGGAATGATATTCTTATATTTGGGGTCTAAAAGTTAAAAAAGGGTCTTTTTGCTCGCTCTATCCCTCATATAGCTTATTATTTCTCTTTTTGTTGTGTTAAAAAGGCAGATGTTACGGAGTTTTTTTCCTAAAGATTTCTATCTTTGTTTTACGAATGATTTACGAAAAAATAAAAAAGGTATGGCAACTGTATCATGGGTAGTATTTAAGCATCATAAAAAATCGGACGGTACATATAATCCCAAAATTCGAATATCACATAACCGAACATCATCGTATATATCAACCCCTATATATACGGATATGGTTAGGTTTAAGAAAAAATCGGCTTCAGGTACTATTACTTTAGAAAAAATAAAAGAAGAGCTTGATGATATAGTGAAGGAGTATCGCCATATTATAAATGAGAATCAAGAGGTTGTTCAGGAATGCGAGACGTCTAAGGATATTGTTTTAATGATTGAAAGACGGAAGAAGCGTAAGGATATAGATTTCATAGAATTTGCTAGACAGCATATCCAGATGACTCCCAATACGGGAACTAGAACAGTTAAGACTACCGGAATAAATGCGCTTTGTCATTTTCTTAAATATAAAAATGGTAATGATAAACTCTCAATAAAAGATTTAACATCTAAATTATTAAGAGAATACGAAGGATGGTTGCGAAAAGAAAGATTAATCACTGTCAGACAAAACAGGACAGCAAAACAAGAGTATAGGACAATTAGAAAACCGGCTTTAAATGATACCGGTGTGCATTCTTATATGGGTGTGATCCAGTCTGTATTTAATGCGGCCTTACTACATTTTAATGACTACGAAAAGGGAGATATTATAATAACTAATGACCCGTTTAAAGTATATACTATCCCGCCAGTCCTGGAAGCTAAGAAAAGGGCTGTAGATGTTGATATAATCAGGAAAATCTATAATTATTCTCCAATAAATAAACGAAAAAGAACTACTACTTTTACCCGTGATATTTATATTTTGTCTTTCCTGTTGGCAGGGATGAATGCGATTGATATGCTTGATTGTCAAATGGTGAACGGTCGAATAGAGTATGAACGCCAAAAGACAAAAGATCGGAGAAAGGATAAGGCTTTTATATCTGTATGCATTCACCCTTTGGCACTCCCCATCATTGAAAAATATCGTGATCCATCTGGAAAGTGTCTATTTGATTTCTATAAAAGATATAGTAATATACGTAATCTGACGAAAGGAATACATCGGGGTATGAGGTCTTTGTGTGAGGAGATTGGGATAGATTATGTTCAATTCTATTCTGCTCGCCATTCTTTCGCCACTATTGCCCGTAATGAATGCGATATAAGTAAAGATGATATATCGCTATGTTTGAACCATTCAGCTGGTAAGACAATAACAGACACTTATATTAAACGAGATTTTTCAAGAATAGACAAAGTGATAAATAAAGTGGCTGACTATGTATTGGGGTGATAAAAAAGCCCGCTTTTAAGACGGGCTAATTGTTGTTATTACATATTCTTTTTTACTAGATCAATATATCCAGGGAAATCTCCGGGATTATTATATAGCTTTTTGGGATCATTTGTCATCTGAATTACTTCCCAGCTTGGCGATATATATATAAGATATTCGTCCAAAATAACAGCTCCTAATTTATTCTTTCCTCTAAATTTATAATTGTATAAATATGCTGCATCCTCATAAACCTTATCTCCCATTGCATTTTGAATAGAATCTATTCCAGCAAGTATTATGCTATCTTTGTTTATTGAGGAAGAATAATCTAATCCATATTCGGATGCTCCTTTATTGTTCTCAATGCTTTTTTTGAAGTATTCTTTTCGATAGTTTATATTATCAATATACTTTATAGTATCAATGGCTTCCGCAGAAACAAACTCATAGCTGGACCAATCATTCATTTCTGTTTTTAGTTTGGCTTCTACTGCTTCTCTTACTTTTTTCTCGTTTTGATTACCCGATCCCCCACATGAACAAAGTGCAGTGATTGCACATACTAATAAAATGATCTTTTTCATAAGCTAGTTTTTTAATTATCCGATTTTGTTTGATTGTGTGAATTTAAATACTCTACTGCCTTTTGGTACTTTTCATTAAATTCATTCATCTTTTTATTATATCTCACTGTGTCTTTAAATAATTCAAAGTCTTCTTTAATATGTGCTTTCTCTGTTTCTGCATTTTCTATAATACTCTATGTTCTGTTGTTCAACGACAGAGCGCCATAAGAATATAGGGACCAGTAAAAACAATGAGAGTAAAATGTATAATATACCTGCTTTTATTAGTGATTTTCGCTCGGAAGGATTACAAGGTACTTTTATTCTTATATCCTGTTTTACATGTCCGTTCAGCCTGCGACCATCTTTATATCTTTTATCTGGTACAAATTGTGCAACTAAAACAGATTTCTTCATGAATACTGTTTTTTGAAAAAACTTCATGATACCAAATATTAATATAATAATAGAAGGTACTACTAAAATAGCAAAAAATAAAGAAACAATATAGAGTGCTATTTTAATACCAGCGTTATATCTAAATAAAGATACTTTAAACCCTTCTGCTTCTGCTCTTAATCTTAATTCTTCAGGGGAGATAACCTCATTGGTTGATTCATCGAAAAATTGGTTATGTGTATTTTTACCGATACCTCTTATTGGGGTACTATGTGCATTCCCATAAATAGAGTTACTTATCACTTTCCCTCCATCTCGTCCCACTTGATTCACAGCAGACTGTATAAACCCTTTTGCTAAATCTTCAGTAAAATTTCCCATTAAATTTATTGCTATTTTTTATGTTGCCAACAGTAGATGCTTCCTTTTTCTGCATTACGTTTACATTGGTCTCCATCTTTAGTTATTGCCTGACATCTTTGGTTGTCGTCTTCATCACTACATGCTTGCAAAAATGTTGGTAATAAAAAGATTGAAATTAATAGCAGTGCCTTTTTCATAATCTTGTGTTTTAATTAATTTAATATTCGATTGTTATTCTTATTTTATCTTCTTCTAGGTCTAACTGATTCTATAACATTGAAAATCTGTTTTACATCGCACAAATCAATAACTCGATCAGGGTACATATCATTTAATGAATGAATAGTAATAGTGTGATTTTCCACATCATGATCTATAATGCGCTTAACTATTATTCCATCGGTGTGCACTATAACGAAATCCCATTTGCGAAGATGTAATTTGGAAGTTGCCCAAAGGTATGGAGCGATTTCACGACAGTAAAGTCTATCGCCTTCTAGATAGCTTTCTTCGGTTCCATTATTCATACTATCTCCTTTGACCTCAAAGGCTATATAATTTCCATGTCCTTCTTTATCTACTATAAATGGTATTTTAGGTAACTGCTCCATGTAAGATGTGTCTGTGTATCCATCTAAATAACCCGCATAAGCGAATTGATTAACTAACGGGATATAAACCACGTCTTGTTGGATGGGCGTAGCTTCATTATATTGGGGTGTATTATTGGTAGTTTTGAGCATTTCGCCTTCTCCTGTAAGTAGCCAAGTAGGATTTACGTCAGGAATTTTAGACAGTATTTTATCTAAAACACTTTTTCCGATTCCTCTTTTTCCACTAACCCATCCACTTGTAGTAGATGTTTTCTCATTCATGAAATTAGCAAATTCCATGTTATTATCATGGAAAAAGTATTTTCTTACTTCTTTAATCCTTTCAAATACTTCCATATCACAGGTTGAAGATTCGCATTATTGTTAATAAATCTTTTATTTGCGAATTAAATTCGCATAAAATTTGCATGATTCGCAAAAGTGCGTATCTTTGCAACATCAAACAACATCCAACACCACAAAGGTGCAAAGTTTGAGCGAGAAAAACAAATTTTTTACATAACTAAAAATAGGTAACAAAAAAGATTATGAAAGCAATTATAGACTACAAAAAAGAAAATAGTGAATTGACAGGTTCAATCATGATAAATGAATATGCAGGTAAAACTACTTATATAGCAGTTACAGCATCAGCTAGCAAAACCTACAAGACATTGAAAGGTGCTGAAAAGTTTATGAACGAATATAATTACAAGAAAATATAATACAGGCAGGGCGAAAGCCCTGTGTAATTCAAAATATTATGAACGCATTTACATTTTTGACAGAAAACGGCAAATTCAATAACAGTGAGATCATGAAACATGCTCACATTTTGAAGGCGTATCGTCGTATCTCTTTGAGTGAGGCTTTGAAAAAGGCTTGGTTCTTGGCAAAGAGACAGCAGAGAGAATACAGAGAAGTTGAAGAGGATAAGAAGTCTTTCAAACCTGTGTTTAATGCTAACAATGGAAATGTATTGAAGGCGTTCTTTGCCGGAAATCATGCTGATTATGTAAATCGTGATAGTTCTTGGATATAAAATATAACCCGTAAAAAGGTAGTCTGATAATCCGATATAAAGCACCTACGACAATCAGCGCTGTGAGTAAGGGAAACCAGTCGGACGGGGAATAAAAGCCCGTATCAACGTAGAGAATATTTGCTACGGGCACATTGATTAGTTCTTTGACAAGTCTGTGAAGCGTAAATACAGCTAAAAATATAACCTGTATTTATGAACGTGCAACGAAGCACTAAAAATAGGAGACACCGTTTTACGGTGGGCATGCTACGATTGGGTAGAAAGCTTTATGAATATTATATAGTCCGAAAAATCGTCTTTATCAGTAAGAAAACGGGGTTAGGCGTCCGTACGCTATTTACATATAAGCTCATAGTTATGCGTGATGCAAGTAATCGAATTACTCTATGAGCACAATAAAATGATTGCTATGGAAGAAATTTGGAAAGATATTGAAGGTTCTAATGGAAGATATAAGATATCTAACATTGGTAGAGTTATGTCTAAAGGTGTAGACGCTAGAGGTCATAATAGAAAAGAAAAAATACTGAAGCCTAAAAATGATGGATGGGGTTACTTGCATGTCGGTATTAGAATGAATGGAAAAACAGTTAACAGAAAAATTCATGTCTTGGTTGCTGATGCTTTTATTGGCAAGAGATTAAAAGGTATGCAAATAGATCATATAAATGGCAACAAAAAAGATAATTGCGTCAATAATTTAAGAATAGTAACTCGTTATGAAAATTATAAAAATGAAGTAACATATAAAAGACATCCTTGTAAAGAAAGAGGTGTAATAAAAATGGACTTATCTGGAAATGTACTCTGTGAATATAGTAGTATAAATGAAGCGGCAAGGTTAAATAATAGTTCGACTGGAAACATTTGGGCAACTTGCAATGGAATGTATAAAACTTATCATGGTTTTAAATGGGCGTTTAAATAGCAGGTTAGGCGAGCTATAACGCTATCTAAGTGATTCAATATATAGCCCGTCAGTTCCCGATTACTGGTACAACTGTCTAAAAGGTTGGCGGGCGCTAATTTTTAATTCAATATTTATATGAAAGATAGCAATGATGTTATTATCATACATATAAAAATAATCATTTTTATATTGGGTTTTATAGCAGGTATATTATTAGGCAAATAATATTTTAATGGTTTTTTCTATGTGGGTGTACAGTCTGCGAAGATAATGCACCTTTTATTTACCCTATATAGTGCCTATATAGGGTAGTTTTTCGGAAATTTAATAAGGGTGGTTAGCTTATCGGTTAGAGCTTCGTGTTGCGCAACCAATTATCACGATTGAGAGAGGTTCAACTCCTCTACCATCCACTAATAATAATTAAATAATTAATCTTATGGCAAAAGAAGGAATTTGGATGCAGTTTTTAAAAGGACTAGCTATTAATGAAGTTGTAGAGTTACCTAATAGCTCGTATGACAGTTTAATGAACGTGACTAGATACAGAGCTAGAAGAAGATATGGTATCGTGGTTGAAAGAATAGGAGACATTGACTATTTAAAAGGCACTTTTAAAATTAAAAGAATTGCATAATGGAAATTATACCCCAAGACTATCAGACGTATGTGGAGAACTGCAAAGCTTCTTCAAACATCGTATTGACGGAAAAGGAATTTCAAGTAGCCGATATCTCCCATAGGGGATTTTTAGATAAAGAAGTTGCGGATATTTTAAGAAAATCCGTGCAAACGGTTAGTTTTCAATTAAAAACAATCAAGCGAAGACTGGGGATAGATAAAAACGTAGAACTAACTTGGTATATGCACTTTGTTGCTCTTAGGAGAAATTTCGATATAAATGAGATACGAAAGCATGGTGTTGCGGTATTTTTCTCTATATACCTCTTCGTTTTAGCTATTACTCCTGATTTTCAAATGGAAATGAGAAGGTTGATAATACGTTCCGGTGCTCGAACATCAACACGAACGATTAGCCCTGAAAGAGACAGTGATTTGATGTTCGCTGCCTAATATTAACTATAAAAATATATTCTATGAAAACAATTCATAAAATACAGAATGTAATTGCGGTCATTGCTTTAGGAATGTCTATGCATTTAGCAACGCAATTGGAAATAACTACCAAAGAGACTATATCAGCCGCTATAATGGTAGTTCTCACTATAGTAATGTTACTAGAAAGAAGCTCTAAGGAAATTCATCAAAAAGAATAGGAGGGTATATGGATGATCCCATTATTAGCCAAGCTATACAAATAGGCATTAAATTTGGCATTGAAGCATATAAGAATGAAAGAAATGCAAATCTCAAAAATAAAAAAATTCTTATATGTAAATCCGATGCGGAAGACCGTTTCGGAAGCGGAGTTCTTAGAAATTTAGAGAAAAGGAAACTTATATATCCTTATCAATTTGGTATTGAGGAAGTAGTGGATGAAGAAGGAGAACCAATCAAAAAAGCAAAAGGATATATTTATTATAAACTATCCGATCTAATAGAGGCGATAGAAAAAGGCAATATTCTAAAATGCCTTCAAAAGCATAAATAACCATTCATTTATTAATTAACCCAATGCCGACACCCCAGGATGTCGTAGAGTGCAAGCCTCTGTATTTGAGTTATACATGTTCTATATCCTAGTGTCCGTTGGTTCGGTATCTAGGAACTAAATTTTGATGCAATAAACTTTTCGGGAAGCGTCGGTTCGTGAGGATAGGCGCTTTATTTATTAACTAAAATAAAAATCATAAATGAAAGAAGAAAGGACATTGAGTTTTGGCAAATATAAAGGCCAAGAAATAAAATATATCATACTTACCCACATAGGGTATATTATGTGGTGTTTTGAAAACATCGGTTGGTTTAAACTTACCGATGAAGAGCAAGCATTATATGATGCAGTGGCTATAATGATTAAGAAAGAGGGTTTGCCAATGACCTTTCCTGTTGAACTTATGTATAAGCATATAAAGAGCAGAGAAGCATTTGAACTATTAGAAACTCCATTTATTAGCTTCGATGGATATACATCATTCAGAGAATCAGAAAAGGATAATCCAATCTGTAAAAGTGTAGAGAAGTATATTACTTCAAATACACATCGAAGTATTACATCTGGAGGCTTTTCGACAGGTGACTTAGGCGGCTTGATTCATTCTATGGATAAAGACATTGAAGCAGCCCGTATGAGCGGATGGGCTGAAGAATATATATTTGGCGGTTGGGGTAGCATGAATGATTATAAAGATTAGTAATACTAAAATGGGTACAGGACGTTGCTTGCTGTATAGAAAACTGTGACCTATTCAAGCAATTTACCTTAGGCGAAGGGTAGAGTATATTTTGATTAACCACTTTAATAATATAAGATATGAAAGAAGAAAAAGAATTAGCTCTTAGAGATCAAGAGTCTGTGTTTGAAATTCAAACTGCAGATTTAAGTAAAAGCGAACTTCCTTCCTTGGATGATGCAAAAGAACTCCCGATAGATTTATGCGGGAATTATTGGTCTCCAGAACATGCGGGAGAGTTTAAAAAGATCTTTTTTGTAGAAATTAAACCACAAAAGGTATTAAGTGCTACAAATTCGGATGAATTAATAGATTTAGACTGTGCATTTTTCTTAGAAAGGAAGGCGGACGGAACGGTTCAAACAGTAACTAATGGCTCCCGAAGATTAGTTGGTATTTTAGAACAATACATTGCGAATGGTGCAATTAAAAGTGGAACTCCATTGAAGATTACCTATATGGGCAAGAGAAAGAATAAGACGAATAATTTTCAGTCTGATAATTGGTCTGTAAAACCGTTGCTTATTAATTTGCCAGCTGCTGGATAATGGAAGCGTTTGACTTGAGTGAATTTGCAGAAGGGGAAGAGCTAAACCCTTCTGCCTATAATCCGGAAGATTATCCCACTAAAGAAGAGATGCTAGACTTTATTTCCTTAAACTCTCATAAACCAGCAATTAATATTGATTTAAAAGAATTAAGCGTTAACGGAGTGGTGAAACGTGATCCAATGGAAATGTATTTGAAAAGCAGGCATATATCTTCTTCTAACCTCAAAAATGCTCTCAAGACTCCTCGTTCATTTTACTATGACTATGAAAGGGTATTTGAGGAAAAAGAAAAGCCATGCTTCCAATTGGGGACATTTGCTCACATGGCATTTTTGGAGCCACGTTTATTTGAGCTTGTCAAAGTAGAACCTAAATGTAGCCAATCTTCCAAAGAAGGTGTAATAGGAATTATTAAGTTCTATAATGAGTTATTATCAAATGATAAGGGCTATGTTCCAGATGTCGAAGAAGAAATACCCTCTGAAAGATGGAACTTTAGCGATCTTAAAGATTACCGTGATTATAAAAAACAGAAATGTTTGGATCTGGGTTACTCCTTTATCAGTGAGGATATGAGTATGATAATAAAAGCTCTTGAGAGAAACTATTATTGGTATGGTGGTGGTATTATCCCCCAATTATTGAAAGGGGCTTATTCAGAGGTGTCTTTTTATGGCAAAGATGAAGAAACAGGGCTAGATGTTAGAGTTAGGCCGGATTATTTCAATGTAGAGGAAAATATTGGTGTAAATGCCGTAATTTCCTTCAAGACCACACGAGCCGATGATCTCGGTAAGTTCTACTATGATTGTGCAAAACTCAAATACGAGCTTTCTGAAGGAATGTATCAAGAAGTAATGAGCGGCATTACAGGACGAAACTTTAATGTAACAATAATGATAATGTTACAGACGGTTGAGCCTTTTGATGTTGCCGTTTTATTCTGGTCTCCTGATGATCTTGCAAATGGCAAATATAAATATCATTATGCTCTTTCCATCGTAAAGGAGTGCTTTGAAAAGAAGTGGTTTCCTGGCTATGATGCTAAGGCGGAAGAAGGTGCCCGTGGTATTATTGATATGCAGCTTCCGGAATGGAGCCAGAAAATGCTTCATCCGGTTGCTATTGACAATGTTGAATGATTAATAAAATAAAAAACAATGATTGATTTAAAAGACTACTCTCCGGAAGAGATTCAATTCAAACTTCCAACAACTGTAAAATTCCCAGAAGTTATATTTCCCGATTGCGTATCCATTGATGATATAAAAAAGAAGCTGGCGGAGAACTTTATTACTATTCAGGAAAAAGATGTAATAGCCAATCGGGTAATGGATAATTATGAAATATCAACGATTCGTGCTAATTACGGTGAAATTGCGGAAGAACAGATGCCGGAATTAGAAGCGCAATTAGAGGCATTAAAATCTAAATTCAATAATGAAAAGAAAGAGTTTGAAGCGAAAATTTCAGCTTTACATACCCAGTTTAAGGATCTTGTAAATCTTGCTAAAAAAGGGGTTAGGGATTACCCACTAAAAATGATTGATACCTTCCGTATTCCTGTTATGGGATATTATTTGTATTACTCGTGGGTGAATGAAGCTTTCCGTTTGGCATTGGTTCAGGAAATTCCGAAACACGAATATAATGATTTGTTTAATTCTGGAGAAAAAAATCAGGAAGCATTTAAGGAATTAGGCTATGATCTTCCGAATGTTGATTTCAAAGATACACGAAAAAATGTTCGTCAGTTTGGTGAAGGTGAGAATATTGTTGAGGTATGGGAAGAAGATGGATATGACGTTTGGTTGGAGCAATGGATAGAGGATTTGATTGATGAATTAACTGGTGAATCTACGCCTATTCAACGACATGAATTGCATCGTTCTCCAATAGAAGAAAGTCCATGGAGAAAGGAGGGAAATAATGACGAGACTAGCACACAAGAAGGGGAGGCCATCGAAGTATCGAAAGAGCCTGAAGAATAACCCGTATTGGGAGGAAGTGAAACGAAAGGTTCGTATTCGTGACGGGCATCGTTGTCAAGTGTGCGGCAAAACCTACAATTTAGAGATTCATCATAAAGTCTATGAAGTTGCTGGATATTCTATTGTTGGTCACGAATTAGAGTTCTTGTATTGTCTTGAAACTCTTTGCGAAGATTGTCACGCAATAAAGCATGGTAAGTAAATTATCCCGGAGACCGTTAGTTCGGTATCCGGGAACCAATAATTAAAACAACTCTTATGAAACAGATTAGTAACAAGCAATCCCAGCGTAATAGGGAGATTATTAAAATAAAACAAAACCTTCCTTCTTATTGTGCAATATGTGGAAGACCTGCTGTAGATGCAGCCCATTTAGTTCCTAAGAGCATGTATCCTGAACATTATACTAATCCTCGTAATATAGTTGGATTATGTAGGGAATGTCATAATAAATATGACAACGATTTAGCCTTTAGACGTAAACAAAAGCGGCTTATAGAACGTGTGAAGTCCTTTGATGAATGTGCAGCAAATAGATATTTCCGTTTATGAATAGTTATCAATTAATCTCCAAACTTCGAAAGATTAGGAATGACACTTATCTCACAGCAATAGATCAGGCTTTGTATTATGAATTAATAGCTATTTGTAATGAAAAAGGCTGGAAAGACGTGTTTGAAGCTCGTAGTTCCGTATTATGTACCTCGTTGAATATATGGGATAAAACATTGAGAAAATCACGCAAAATACTTGCAGATGCAGGTTTAATATCTTTTGAATCATGTAGAGATAAGAGGGTAGGATGCTATTATTCTTTTCAGACAAACCTAAGTAATGACATGAAATCATCGGTAATATCATCGGTAAATGGTACTGATGAAAATACTGATGATAAAAATACTACTCCGGTAATATCATCGGTAAATGGTACTGATGAAATTGGAATTTCACCTATTATAGATATTAAAACTATAAACAAAGAAGAGAGTCTCGTGCGTGCGCACGAGAACACCCCACCCGAAAAGCCTAAAAAGTCAAAGAAGAAAGAAGGGGATGAAAAGCCATTAGTTTATCCATTCTCTTCGATTGCATTTATGTCGGCATGGGAAAAACTTCGGCAAACTCCGAAATGGAAGAAGAAACTCAATTACGCTTTGCAGCTTTCACTGGATAAACTTTCAAAATTCGAAGAAGAGTTTGCCATCCGACAGATTGAAAGAGCAATTGAATCTAATTGGACCGGGGTTGTATTTACGGGAACTGAACGAGATTATCAAGAATGGTTAAATTTGAAGCATGGAAACAATCGGAAATCAGATCAATCCTCAGAGTGTGCCGTTAAAGTTCGGACGGTCAAGTTATGATGCAGTTGCTTTCAGGAATTCTTCAGCTCTTTTCCGTAGGTGCTGTTTATTGGCATGTCCTGAATTCACTGTTGATGAAAGAAATCGTGAGTTTATGAACGAGCTTTTTTTATATCTCATCAAGGGATCAGAAAAACTAGATAGCAACAAAGGTTTATTACTGTATGGCCCTGTTGGAACTGGTAAATCCACGATATTAAAAATTATCCAATTGTACGACAGGTATAGCAACGGTAAGGACGAAACCGGATATTACTTATCTGGTGGATTCCCTATTGAATCTGCTACGTTCATTTCCAATCAATACACCAGAAAGGGAGTTGATGGTATTTCTAAATACGATGGGTTAAACGGCATTGCCCTAGGTATTGACGAAGTAGGAAAAGAACCAAGGGTAAAATACTTTGGTTCTGAAATGGATATAATACAGTATATTATCCAATCCAGATATGACAATCGTAGGATATGCAAAACGTTTATAACTACCAATATGCAGCCGGAAGAGTTTGAACCTAAATATGGGGAATATATCGCAGACCGAATCAATGAATTGTTTAACGTAATAGAAATTAAAGGGAAAAGCAGACGATGAAAACTTTAAAATACCTATTTGCAGCCGTATCTATCATAGCGATATATGCGGCTTTTTATTTTGTTATCTACTGGATAGCTGATTGTTTACGAACTTTTATATGATACAATGAAAAATGTAGAATTGTATAATGACCATTTCCAGAACTACAAAGTTTATGGAATCCCCAAAGCGCAGTTAATTATTGCCGATGTCCCTTACAATCTAGGAAATAATGCGTATGCCTCTAATCCCTCATGGTATGTGGATGGTGATAATAAGAATGGAGAAAGCGATAAGGCGGGTAAAGAATTCTTTGATACCGATAAAGATTTCCGCCCGGCAGAATTTATGCATTTCTGTTCCCAGATGCTTGTAAAAGAGCCAAAGGATAAAGGTAAAGCACCTTGCATGATAATCTTTTGTGAGTTTGAAGATCAATTTCGATACATCGAACTTGGTAAAAGATATGGGTTAAATAATTATATCAATCTTGTATTCCGGAAAGATTTCTCCGCACAGGTCTTAAAGGCAAACATGAAAGTAGTAGGAAACTGTGAGTACGGTTTACTTCTTTATCGTGAAAAACTTCCAAAGTTCAACAATGACGGTCGGATGATATTCAACTGCTTTGATTGGGTAAGAGATAATGAAACGCCCAAAGTGCATCCAACACAAAAGCCGGTTCCACTTCTTCGTAGGTTAATTGAAATATTCACCGATAAAGGCGATGTGGTAATTGATCCATGTGCCGGCAGTGGTTCAACTTTATTAGCTGCCGCCCAGTTGGGACGCAAAGCATACGGATTCGAGATTAAAAAAAAATTCTTTGCTGATGCGAATAAATTCGTATTGCCACAAGTACAGCAAACACTATTTCAATAATTAACCCTTGCAAGTTCTTGAAGAATTATCAAGGATTTACGTAAAACAAATAAAAAAGTATTCAATTATTAGGAATACAACATAGAAGAAAATGAAAGCAACAAAGATTTATTATCAAAAATGTTTCAATCTTGGCAATTACCAGAATGAAGTAGTTGGTATTGAGTTGGAAGTCGGTGACGGTGAGAAAGCCGTCGATGTACTTGAAAAGGCAAAGCAGTTTGTAGACAGTAAAGACTTCCTAGCTGCTGGTATTCAGGAGTATGAAAACAGCTTGCGTATAGTGAATAGTCCTGATGAATATACAGGTAGGCAAGTAAAGGATGCGCAGGCGTTTTTGGATAAATATGATACAAAAGATGATTTACCATTTTAATCATAACTAAGAAGAAAGGAATAGTAATATGGATTCAGAAAAACAAGGAATTTTTCTTCTAGCACTCAAAAAGAGCAAGAAGCGTGAAGGTATTACCTACTGTATAGGTGTGTTTAGGTTAGGAACTCCAAACATCGAATTTATTCTAGGCGAAACAGACAATGACCGGGAATATAGGGTAGGCGAAGAAGTCGCTTATATTTATAATGCAGATTATGTTGGTAGTATGCAAGCAGCTTTAGATTGGTTAAATAATAGAAAGTAATAGAAGAAAGATATGTGATTCATTAAAAAAAATCAAGAGATAACATGAATAAGATAAAAATCGAAATTACTCCTGATGGCTGGGAGAGTACCGTAATCATTGACGGTAAAGAGTATAAAGAGAAGCATGTTGCAACAGCATTTGGCTCTGAAAGTATCGAAGGTAATTTTGAAAGTGAAGACGGTATACCAGAAGAAGTATACGACGCATTAAATTCATCTTTCCCCTTCGAATGTATGCAGGCATTATATTCAATCGAATAATATTCAATACAAGATAGAAATGAGTGAAATGAAAATCATATTAGATGCCTGTTGCGGCAGCCGAATGTTTTGGTTTGACAAAGAGAATCCAAATGTTCTCTTCCAAGATATTCGGGATGCTGAATATACACTGTGTGACGGCCGTAAGTTGAAAGTTCACCCTGATGTCGTGGCAGACTTTACAGCAATGCCATACGCAAACGATTCTTTTAAACTTGTAGTATTCGACCCACCTCATTTGGATAATGCAAATGAGGATGCATATATGGCTCAAAAATATGGAACCCTCCGTCGGTTTAAATGGCAAGATGATATAAAAAACGGCTTCAATGAGTGCATGAGAGTTCTTGAACCAAATGGAATATTGATTTTCAAATGGAATGAAACCCGTGTGCCGGTAAGTCGGATATTGGAGATAATCAATGAGCGGCCGTTGTTTGGGCACAAGTCTGGAAAAGCCTCTAAAACTCATTGGATGTGCTTTATGAAATTACCAATTGACTAAAAAAACCAAATCAAGAAAGGAGTTAAAGTATGACACAATTAACAGCATTGGAATTAGCGGGTAATTACCCTGACAATACGCTTATTGCTTCAAGAGAAGCACCAAACGGAAAGTTCGCTGTTTTCTGCTATATGATGAGAGACGGAGAAATTCACAAGCTCATGCTTAGTTCTCAGCCTGTTTTCGATTCAGCAGAAGAAGCTGAAAACTATATGCACGAGGTAGCCAAAGAAGTTAAGCAACAATATTCGTAACTATTTAAATATGAGCGAAATAAAGTTTAGATATAAATTTGATTCAAACGCCTATGTTGTGGATGAAGCATATTTTCTTAAAATAGAACGAATGGCAAAAATGAATGGTGAGAAAATAGAAAAACTTGCCGAAAAGAAATTCAGGAACTATCTCAATGATGGTATGAATCCTATCAAACTGGAATTTAGAATAAGAGGTGTTGAGGAGTTTGTAGGGCATAGCGTTATAACTGAATTGAATTATGGGGAAAGGGGGTATCCGATGTCTGTTCCAGAAAGGATAAAGTATGCAATCGTTGATGATATTGCAGGCTATGTGGAAGAGAAATTTAAGTATTACAAAGATGATTGTCAAATACTTTTTGACAAGATGTATAGAAAGTATGAAGAAGGAATTAAAAAGAAAATTCGATTTTGGAAATATCTTTTTGCCATTACCTTTTTCATGTTGCTAATCGAATGTATTTGTAGAATAGTTCAATAAAATATAGAAAGGAGCATAATGAAAATATATAACGGCTATTGTGGAATTGGGGGTAATCGTAAAGACTGGGGAAGTAATCACCAGGTCACAGCGGTAGAACTCGATCCGAGAATTGCAGAGATATACAAAGATTTATATCCGGATGATGAAGTTATAATCGGGGATGCTCACCAATATCTTTTAGATCATTATAATGAATTTGATTTCATTTGGTGTTCTCCTCCATGCCCATCGCATTCGATTACAAACTATTTCCTAAACGCAAAAGGGATTATTCGATACCCGGATATGGCATTGTATCAGGAAATCATACTACTTGAGCACTTTTTCAAAGGTGAGTACGTGGTTGAAAATGTGAAAAGCTACTATCATCCGCTAATAAAACCACAGGTTTCAGGTAGACACTATTTCTGGTCTAACTTTCGGATTCCGCACCTGGAAAGCAGGATTAAAATAAGTCGGATGTGTGGAGATAAGGACGCATTAGGAGTTACACAAGGTCAAATTAGGAAAAAAGAAATGGAGAAGCTTGGTTTTGACCTAGATAAATACCAATACCCTGGGAAAGAAAAGCTACTTCGAAATTGCGTTGACCCGTTAATAGGCCGTGCAATACTAGATAGAGCAATAGAGAGTCACAATTTAAAATCTGCCAAACAGCAGGTCTTGTTTGGCGTATAACAAATCAAATATGAATGAAATAGAATTTTTAAATAAGAAACTTACTACGGAAGAACTTGATAAGTTTTTATATGAAATTATGGGGTATCATGCAGTACCGTATGAGTTTATTACGAGGTACTATAAGGTTACAATTTTGGATGAAGAATGTAATGGTGTACCTTATGAAGATCTGATAGGCATAAAAGATATTAGCATTGTAAAAAATGCGCTTTTATTCAAAGAGAAAATAGATGAACGACGCGGAGAAGGACGAGGTAGATATGATGTTCAAATGAGTATTAAGCAAGCATTAGGAATTGATTAATAACAACTTATAAAAATGAAAATTTATGTAATCACACTCGCACAGTTTTTCCCGGTAGGACATAGTCAATCAGGAAACGAGACGAATTTCAAATATGAGTTTCTTTTGGGGCAACATTGCCCTGATTGTGAAGTGGAACAGGATTTATCGGAGGAAGAAATTTCCCGATGCAACAGTTGTATAAGAGCCTGTTTACGTCCGAAACTTCACACCATACGAGCCAATTACCCAATGTGGGAGAAGCGCATTAAAGAGGTTCAAGCCGGGCTAGCTGTTCTTTCCGTCCGGCAGTGGACTGGAAAGCCTTACCGTAGCCCACAGATTGAAATTGTAAAGCTGACATCGGATAATGGCATAGGGATACAGAAATTAGCGTTTTGCGGGGCGTTGTCACATTTCAAAATTGAAAATGGTATAAACATACCACTAACAGAGGAACTTGCCAATAATGACGGACTATCGTTTAAAAATTGGATTGAATGGTTTAATGGCTATGATTTGAATCAACCTATGGTAATTATTCATTTTACAAAATTCAGATATTGATATGGGTACACAAAGATAATAGAAATGAATAAAGAAGAAATAATTGAACAATGTCTGTCAATGATAGACAGTTTTGATGGAAGTGATAGCGATTATCTTGATTTGCTTCATGAACTGATAGATGAATGCAAGATAAGG
>NZ_QSUR01000055.1:0-25860 GCF_003439055.1 Bacteroides sp. OM05-10AA | reverse complement strand
GGGACTTACACCCGTTAGATAATGCTCATGCCGAGCGTACAAAGAAATTCCTTGAAAGTACTTGACTTTCAAGGAATTCAAAGTGTTACTTGAGGTTCCTGGCGGATTCGAACCGCCGTACACGGTTTTGCAGACCGCTGACTAAGCCACTCATCCAAGGAACCATTATTTCTCGTTTGCGGTTGCAAAGGTAGTACAAATTTTGAAACTACCAACTATCCGCAGCAATTTTTCTTTGTACTTTTTTTCTTTACATCACACTCTCCGCGTTTCTTGTCCATCATATCCTTTAGTTCACAGCCACTTACACAGCTGTCACAAGGATTCTGATTTTCTCGCGTACGACGAAAAAAACGAAATATTCCATATATGACGCGGGCAATGCAGAGTACAACCAGTACTCCGACTACCCAATCTTGCCAATTATTCATACAAACAATCCTCCAATCTGATAAACAGCAAATGATACAAGCCAAGCCAATCCCGTTGTGTAACAAGCAGCAAAAAGCGCCCATTTCCAACTACCCGATTCCTGTTTTATAGCCGCTATCGCCGCAATACACGGGAAGTAAATCAATACAAACAACATATAACAGAAAGCAACCAATGGAGTAATCGGAATTCGTTCTGCCAAACTTACTGAATCAGCATCCGGATCATCTGCATATAAGACACCTAATGTACTCACTACCAATTCTTTCGCTCCCACACCGGAAAGCAAGCCAATACCTAGTTTCCAATCAAATCCCAGTGGTTTTATAACTGGCTCTATACCACGTCCCAACTGGCCGATATAAGAATTTTCCTGCTGCTCGGCAACTGTTTCATAAGCATCATGATTCGGATAATACCCCAAGAACCAGATTATAATAGAAGCAATCATAATAATGCCTCCCATCTTTTTCAAATACTGCGCTCCCTTTTCCCATGTGTGACGGAAGATCGATTTTGCTGTCGGCATCCGGTAAGGTGGAAGTTCCATCACAAATGGAGTATCATCACCCTTCACCAGAAACTTGCTAAACAAGCGAGCCATTACCACAGCCAGTACAATACCAATCACATAAATACTTAACAACACCAGACTTGCATTATTCGGGAAGAAAGCACCCACCAACAATAAATAAATTGGCAGACGCGCACTGCAAGACATCAAAGGATTTACCAACATTGTAATAAGACGGCTCTTCCGGTTCTCAATAGTACGGGAAGCTATAATAGCAGGTACATTGCATCCAAATCCCATAATCAAAGGAATAAATGATTTTCCGTGCAATCCCATTTTATGCATGATTTTATCCATGATAAAAGCTGCACGAGCCATATAACCCGAATCTTCCATAAGGGAAATGCAGAAATACAAAATCAAGATATTCGGCAAAAAGACAATAACCGCTCCTACCCCACCAATAATTCCATCAATCAGCAAATCTTTAAATGGACCTTCCGTCATATTATTGTGCAACAAGTCACCAATCTGCTCAACAAGCCATTCAATCCCCATCATCGGATATTCTCCAATGACAAACGTACCTTCAAACATCAGATACATAAAAAGGAAGAAAATAGGAAATCCCCAGACACGGTGAGTTACGATCGAATCCAGCACTTTTGTTGTCTGCGCCTGCTCCAAGTGATTATCTGTGAATGTCTCTTTCAGTGCACCACTGATAAATCCATATTTAGCATCCGTAATAGCCGATTCACAATCCTCATTCATTGTATCCTGAACACGCTTCGACATCTTGTCACGAACATGCAATATCTCATCCGCATTTGGCAATGTGCGCACAATGCGCTCAATGTCAGGATCATTCTCCAACAATTTAATGGAGAGGAAACGGGTAGAATATTTATGACGGATAAATTCGTTTTTGGACACTTCACTTTTTACAGCTTCAATCGCTTTTTCGATATCAGGACCGTGATTGATATGAATATGTCGGAATACACGCCCCGTCTTTTTATGTTCACGTACATAATCTTCCAAATGCTCTTCCTCGTGGTTCTTACGATCTTCCAGAGAATCATGCCATTCGGTCAAATCCTTAAGAACTTCCGGATTCATATTTCCCTGTTTATCGAAGAAGTCTACTCCTTCATACAGATTGATAACAACATGAAACAAGGTATCCAATCCACGATTTTTCTTACTGACAGTAGGCAACATCGGCACCCCGAACAACTTACTCAACAGATGATAATCCAATGTATTTCCACTGGCTTCCAACTCATCATAAATATTCAGAGCTACCACCATGCGGACATTCATATCTATCAATTGAGTAGTCAGATATAAGTTTCGCTCCAGATTAGAGGAATCGACTACATTAATAATCACGTCCGGAGTTTCATCGATAATATGACGACGGACATAGATTTCTTCCGGCGTATAAGCAGACAAAGAATAAGTTCCCGGCAAATCGACAATACGGAAATGATAGCCTTCGAAATCAAAATAACCTTCTTTGGCATCCACGGTTACGCCGCTGTAGTTTCCAACATGCTCATGAGCACCGGATGCAAGATTAAATAAAGAAGTCTTGCCACTGTTCGGGTTTCCGACCAAAGCAACATTAATGGTACGGCGTTTACCTAACGCCAACCGTTTCATATCTTCTTCTTTTACTGAAAGGTCTTCAGGCAATCCTTCATGATAAACGGTCTTCTCGGCCAGTTTCTTTGCTTCCTCTTCGCTGATAACTTCGATCATTTCAGCTTCCTGACGACGAAGAGAAATTTCATAACCTAAAACTTTATATTTTATGGGATCTTTTAGCGGAGCATTCAACAGCACTTCAACCGTTTTACCTTTAATGAAGCCCATCTCCACAATACGTTTACGAAAACCACCGTGCCCCAATACCTTTACAATAACACCTTTTTCTCCTGTTTTTAATTCGGACAAACGCATAACTCTCAAAATTTTTGGCAAAGATAATTCATAACTTCGGAGCATGCAAATTATTTAGAATGTTTTTAAATAGCAACTTTTTTCATCCTCTAAAAGATTCAGAAAAAATAAAAAAACTTATTGATAAACTCGTATCTTTGCAGGTATGATACAACAACGCGTTACAAAATATATAGAAAAGGAACATTTATTCTCACCAGATGATAAAATCCTGGTCGCATTGAGTGGTGGTGCCGACTCGGTGGCATTACTATATATTCTGCATACAGCAGGCTATCATTGCGAAGCCGCACATTGTAATTTCCACCTGCGAGGCAAAGAGTCAGACCGGGACGAGTTATTTGTCCGCCAACTTTGCGAAAGAATGGAAATCCATTTACATACCATTGATTTCAACACGACCCAATATGCAACGGAAAAACATATTTCGATTGAAATGGCCGCACGGGAACTCCGCTACCAATGGTTCGAGAAAATTAGAAAAGAATATCAGGCAGATGTTGTCGCTGTGGCCCATCACCAGGATGATAGCATAGAAACTATACTACTTAACCTGATTCGGGGAACAGGAATTACCGGTCTGTTAGGAATCCGCCCCCGCAATGGAGCCATCGTACGCCCTCTGCTTTGTATCAACCGGGAAGAAATAATTCGTTACCTGCAAAACATCGGACAAGATTATGTGACAGACAGCACCAATCTGGAAGACGAATATACCCGTAATAAAATCCGACTCAACCTCCTTCCCCTCATGCAGGAAATTAATCCGTCAGTCAAAAACACTCTGATAGATACGAGTAATTATCTGAATGATGTAGCCACTATATATAATAAATGTATAGAGGAAACTAAAAAGAAAATCATTACGGCAGAAGGTATCCGAATCAGTGATTTAGTAAAGGAACCGGCACCCGAAGCCATCTTATTCGAAGTCCTGCATCCTCTAGGATTCAATTCCGCACAGATCAAAGATATCACCCATTCGCTTCATAGCCAACCGGGCAAGCAATTCTGTAGCAAAGAATGGAGAGTGATAAAAGACAGAGAATTCCTATTAATAGAAACAGTTGAATCTGAAAATGAGACTCTTCCTCCTTTTCAAATTATCAAAGAAGAAAAAGAATACACCCCGGATTTTCTCATTCCACGTGAAAAGGAAATTGCCTGTTTTGATGCCGACAAACTGAATGGAGAAATTCATTACCGGAAATGGCAGCCGGGAGACACTTTTATTCCTTTTGGAATGAAAGGAAAGAAAAAAATAAGCGATTATCTGACCGACCGCAAATTTTCTATCAGCCAAAAAGAACGCCAATGGGTACTCTGCTGCGGAGAACACATCGCATGGCTGATAGGCGAACGAACAGACAACCGCTTTCGTATTGATGAAACGACTAAGCGCGTCGTGATTTACAAAATAGTCTGAGGCAACTTCTGTTTCTTGAAGCAATCTGATAACAAAGCTGCAAAAGGAGTTTCATACACCCTTGCTTTCCTAACGCAAGCTTTTACACAAGCGCAACATTTGATACATTTAGCCTCATCCGTATGTAGCTCGTCCCCTTTCGTTATAGCCCCTGCCGGACAACGGACCACACATAACCCGCAATGGGTACACAAATCCTCATCTTCCACCCAAGGAACGCGGGGAAGCGGTGTACCACTTTTACGTAACTTGATGACTTTCCTCAAAAAACGGAACAAAGGAAAGAATGGTTGACTCGGACGTTTGATAGCACGTACATCCACCGGATAAAGGGTATCCATACTATCAGCTGTCTGTATTTTTTCCATGATTTTCTTCCCAAACTCCGCAGCAAAGGCTAAATCCGATTCATCAGGACGTCCCACTGCAATCGGGTATTTGTCGGTACTATATGAATGTTCTCCAATAAAAGTTGCCCCGGCAATTACTTTAAATCCGTGAGGAATAGCAAAAGCATCCAGTTCCATTAAAGCTTTTTCATAAGCGCGATTTCCGTAAACCACTACCAAAACGGTAGGAGTATCCACTCCACGGATATACTGCAAACGTTCCATTGCCAAAGGAGCGACATGTCCTCCATACACAGGCACTACAATAATAGCCAAAGAAGATGTAGGAATCACAATTTCATCCGCAATCTGCTGCGTTACATTAATAGGAAAAATATTTTTTATGCCCGTCCCGTGAACAATCGCCTCCGCAACTTGTTTAGATGTGTGTGTAGGCGAAAAATAAATTAAATGAGCTTCATTTACTGTCATACTATTTTCTTTTATGTAGCAAAGATACACTTTTACGTGGAAAAAAATGTTTGATTGTTCATGAAACCAAAAAAAATTATTATCTTTGCCCCGTTGAAACATTCTACGATTCAACATATACATCCCTAATTCAGAATAAAAAAACAAAACGTATGCTCGCATATCTGTAGCCATGAGCTGTAGTAATGCTGTCCATAATTCAGCAAAAAAAGAAATATTAATAACTTACCATACTATATGTATAACATTATCCAATTAAACGACAAAAATCTGTCGGAACTTCAAGTTATTGCCAAAGAGTTAGGCATAAAAAAAGCAGACTCATACAAAAAAGAAGACCTTGTTTATAAAATACTCGATGAACAGGCCATTGTAGGAGCTACAAAGAAAGTTGCCGCAGATAAGCTAAAAGAAGAACGCAAAAATGAAGAACAAAAGAAAAAGCGTTCACGGGTAGCTCCTACCAAAAAAGAAGACAAAGTGGTTTCCGCAACAAAGAGTGGAGAGGCTAACAAGACAAAAGAGGCCGCTCCTGTAAAAGCTGCACCACAACCTTCCAAGAAAGAAGAAAGTACAAACAAAGAAAAAGAAACTGTTGTTGTAGAAGCTAAAGCAGAAAACACTGCTACTCCCAAGCGTAAAGTAGGCCGTCCTCGTAAGAGCTCTGACGCAGAAGAGAAAAAAGAAGTAGAAAATGCAAAACCGGCAGCACCCAAAGTAGTGGAACCTAAACCTGTTGTTGCAGAGAAAGCTACTGGTACTACGGAAAAGCCAGCTCCGGTACAACAGCAAACAGCCGAGAAGAAAGCAAAAAACAAACCAGCTGCAGAAGCAAATAAGCCTGTTGCAGAAACAAATAAACCGGCTACTGAACCTAACAAACCTGTTGTAGAGAAAAAGGTAATAGATAAACCACAAAAGAAAGCTGCACCCGTTATCGACGAGGAAAGCAATATCTTATCCAGCGTTGACGACGATGATTTTATTCCAATCGAAGACCTGCCTTCTGAAAAAATAGAGCTTCCTACCGAATTATTCGGAAAATTCGAAGCTACTAAAACAGAATCAGCACAGACAGCACCGGAACAGCCATCTCATCCTCAACAGCAACAACAATCTCAACAGCAGCAATCCCAGCAGCAACGTCCGCGTATTGTTCGCTCACGCGACAATAACAACGGCAACAATAATGCTAACAACAATGGCAATAACGGCAATAACGCCAATAATAACAATAGCAACAATAATAATTTCCAGCGTAACAACAATAACCAGAATCAGGTTCAGAACCCAAATCAAAATCAAAATCAGAACCCGAATCAGAACCAAAACCAACAACGCTTACCGATGCCACGTGCCGCTCAGCAGAACAATGCGGGTGAAAACCTTCCGGTACAACAGCAGCAGCAGGAACGCAAGGTTATTGAGCGCGAAAAGCCTTATGAATTCGACGATATTCTCAACGGAGTAGGTGTTTTGGAAATTATGCAAGACGGATACGGATTCCTCCGTTCTTCCGACTATAACTACCTCTCTTCTCCGGACGATATTTATGTATCACAGTCTCAAATCAAACTATTTGGTCTGAAAACCGGTGATGTAGTAGAAGGAGTTATCCGTCCACCCAAAGAAGGAGAAAAATATTTCCCATTGGTAAAGGTTTCGAAGATCAACGGACGTGATGCAGCTTTTGTTCGCGACCGTGTTCCTTTCGAACATCTGACACCTCTTTTCCCGGATGAAAAGTTCAAACTTTGCAAAGGCGGTTATTCAGACTCTATGTCTGCCCGTGTCGTCGATCTTTTCGCTCCTATCGGTAAAGGCCAACGTGCATTGATTGTTGCCCAACCAAAAACAGGTAAGACCATCTTAATGAAAGATATCGCCAACGCTATCGCAGCCAACCACCCGGAAGTTTACATGATTATGTTACTGATTGACGAACGCCCGGAAGAAGTAACAGACATGGCGCGCAGCGTTAATGCAGAAGTAATCGCTTCTACTTTCGACGAACCGGCAGAACGCCACGTAAAAATTGCAGGTATCGTATTGGAAAAGGCAAAACGTCTGGTAGAATGTGGTCACGACGTAGTTATCTTCCTTGATTCTATCACTCGTCTGGCTCGTGCATACAATACAGTATCTCCTGCATCCGGTAAAGTTCTTTCCGGTGGTGTGGATGCAAATGCACTTCATAAACCTAAACGCTTCTTCGGTGCTGCCCGTAATATTGAAAACGGTGGTTCACTGACCATTATTGCTACCGCATTGATCGATACCGGTTCTAAAATGGACGAAGTTATCTTCGAAGAATTCAAGGGTACAGGTAACATGGAGTTGCAGCTCGACCGCAACCTGTCCAACAAACGTATCTTCCCGGCAGTCAACATTACTGCATCCAGCACTCGTCGCGACGATCTGTTGCTTGATAAAACAACTCTTGACCGCATGTGGATATTACGCAAATATCTTGCCGACATGAATCCGATCGAAGCAATGGACTTCGTTAAAGACCGTCTGGAAAAAACCAGAGACAACGACGAATTCCTGATGAGCATGAACAGCTAATCAACAGCAAACTTATAAATGAACGGTGAACAAACTGCGCCATAACAAGTGCAGTTTATTCACCGTTTTCTTTTTCTGTAACCCATTTTATGACTTATCACCTGCCGTTTATCACTTATCATTCAACTCCCATCACCGATAGTTACCCCTAACCGCTTGCCACACCTTTCATTTTTGTACAAAATACTTTCATTTGCGTCCAAAACTACTACCTCGCCCTTTTTTACGTTTCCTTTTTTCCTACTTTTGCTTCCAAATCAAATATTACTTAATTCTAACCAGTAATGAAAACTATTTATCCATTCATGGGATTAGCCCTGTGCAGCGTGACAGCGCAGGCCCAAGAAAAGCCCAATTTCCTGATTATCCAGTGCGACCATCTGACACAACGCGTTGTGGGAGCTTACGGACAAACACAAGGCTGCACCCTCCCTATTGACGAAGTCGCTTCACGAGGAGTTATCTTCTCCAATGCTTATGTAGGCTGCCCTCTCAGCCAACCCTCACGCGCTGCTTTATGGAGTGGCATGATGCCTCATCAAACCAATGTACGTTCCAACTCCAGCGAACCTATCAACCCACGTATTCCCGAAAATGTACCGACATTAGGAAGTCTTTTTTCTGAAAACGGTTACGAAGCCGTACACTTCGGAAAAACACACGACATGGGTTCACTTAGAGGATTCAAGCATAAAGAACCGGTAGCCAAGCCATTCACCGATCCGGAATTCCCGGTTAATAACGACAGCTTCCTAGACGTAGGAACATGTGAAGACGCTGTTGCTTATCTAAGTAATCCGCCGGAAGAACCATTCATCTGTATCGCTGATTTTCAGAACCCTCACAATATCTGTGGATTTGTAGGAGCGAACGAAGGAGTACATACCGACCGCCCCATCAGCGAAACCCTTCCGGAACTACCGGCCAATTTCGATGTAGAAGACTGGAGCAATATCCCTAAACCTGTGCAATACATCTGCTGCAGTCATCGCCGTATGACCCAAGCCTCTCATTGGAATGAAGAGAATTACCGTCATTACATTGCTGCTTTCCAACACTATACCAAGATGGTTTCCAAGCAAGTAGACAGCGTATTGAAAGCCCTCTACTCCACTCCTGCCGGAAAAAACACAATCGTTATTATCATGGCTGACCATGGTGATGGAATGGCTTCACACCGCATGGTGACCAAACACATCAGCTTCTACGATGAAATGACCAACGTACCGTTTATCTTTGCAGGCCCCGGCATCAAACAACAGAAAAAGCCCATAGACCAAGTATTGACACAACCTACACTGGATCTTCTGCCTACCCTTTGTGATTTGGCAGGAATTCCTGTTCCGGCCGAAAAACCGGGAATCAGCCTTGCACCTATATTAAAAGGAGAAAAACAGAAAAAAACTCACCCCTATGTCGTTTCTGAATGGCATAGCGAATATGAATATGTCGTTACTCCCGGACGTATGGTACGCGGACCGAGATACAAGTACACTCACTATCTGGAAGGTAACGGAGAAGAGCTATATGATATGAAAAAGGATCCGGGAGAACGCAAGAATCTCGCCAAAGACCCCAAATACAGTAAAATTCTCGCCGAACACCGTGCCATGCTTGATGATTACATCGTCCGTACCAAAGACGATTACCGGAGTTTGAAAGTAGATGCCGATCCACGATGCAGAAACCATACTCCAGGTTACCCTAACCACGAGGGCCCTGGGGTACGAGAAATACTCAAAAGAAAATAAATTATAAAAAAGAGTGAAGATTTCTTTGTAATCTTCACTCTTTTTAGTTCTTTTGCAGATAAACTTACAAGCAAGCAATTCTTA
Organism: Bacteroides sp. OM05-10AA; assembly: GCF_003439055.1. NCBI lineage: Bacteria > Pseudomonadati > Bacteroidota > Bacteroidia > Bacteroidales > Bacteroidaceae > Bacteroides > Bacteroides sp. OM05-10AA. The sequence continues at coordinate 16,296 of NZ_QSUR01000055.1, read as the reverse complement.
TATCAAGTGAAAAAACACAGACGTCATATAATTGCAATAGTCGTAACCGCATTAATATCGGTCACCTTATATGCTGCACGCACAAATTCAGAGCGTCTTTCTTTATTACAACCTTTACTTGAATACAATCATCCATTTAGTCCGGACGCCCCAGTCGACAGCATCATTGCCTGGAAAAAACTTTTAGAACCGGAATTACAAAAGAAACAACAATATCCACTCCTATTTCAGATAAATCTGCTGGCCGTTCAGGCTTTAATAGCAAAAGGTAACATCAGTCTTGCCATCAATCAGGCCAACCAGATGTATCAAAAAGCCAGAGAAATGAACTATCCTTTGGGAACAGCACTCGCATTACACGCCATTGGAAATGCTTATTTAAGCTCGTCAACACCACAAGCCGCCATCGAATCGTATAAAGAAGCATTAGAAGTGATCCAGAAAATACCTCATGCCAACCAATACGCCAAAACACTCTTACCCCAACTCATTCTGACCAAGCTCAAATATCATCAAATGACAGATATAGAAGATTATATTGGGGAACTCGAATCAATTACTGACAAGGGGGGGAATCCCCAAGACGATTTTCATCTAGTTTACTGCCAGGCATTCTACCGTATTCAGACACACCATCTTCCTGAAGCATTAAGCTATATACGACAAGCCGAACAAATCAGCCGGGAGTATCAGTACCCATATTTTCATTTAATGATTAAATACCTGTACTTTTCTTATTACACTGAATCCAAAGAATACATCCAGGCATTAACCACACTTAATGAATTACTCTCACATACAAAAGCGGCCGGCTCATACACATCCCTGCAGGTACAAAAGGATCGGGCACACATACTTGCCCTAATGGGAAAAAGCAAGGAAGCATGTGAAGCTTATGAAATATTCAATACATACAAAGATTCTTTGGATGCAATGAATTACATTCGCCAAATCAACGAATTACACACCCTCTACCAAATAGACAAAAACGAACTGGACAACTTAAACAGGCAGAAGACAATCCTTTTCTGGAGCTGGTTTACCATCCTATTCATAGTCATACTGATTGTATTTTTCATCCTTTTGGTCAGACGAGGAAATAAAAAACTGCGCCAATCGCAGCAGGAACTGGAAAAAGTGAAAAAGCAAGAAGAAAATTCCATCCGGGCAAAGAGCCTTTTCCTTTCCAACATGAGCCATGAAATTCGCACGCCGCTCAATGCGTTGTCCGGCTTCTCATCCATCCTGACGGAAGAATCCATCGACAACGAGACCCGGAAACAGTGTAGCGATATTATTCAGCAAAATTCAGAACTGTTACTCAAGCTGATTAACGACGTAATCGACTTGTCCAGTCTCGAAGTGGGCAAGATGAAATTCAAATATGAGCGATGTGATGCAGTAACAATATGCAGAAACGTTATCGACATGGTTGAGAAAATAAAACAAACGAATGCAAACGTCCGTTTTTCAACCTCTCTCCATTCATTAGAACTGACGACAGACAATGCAAGGTTGCAACAATTATTAATCAACCTTCTTATCAATGCAACCAAATTTACTCCACAAGGCTCCATCACCATGGAACTGGAAAAACAGACAGAAGACACAGCACTGTTTTCTGTGACCGACACCGGCTGCGGTATCTCTCCGGAGAATCAGAATAAAATATTCAACCGTTTTGAGAAACTGAATGAAAATGCTCAAGGCACAGGACTCGGTTTGTCTATCTGCCAACTCATTATCGAGCAGCTGGGCGGTAAAATATGGATTGACTCCAATTATAAGGAAGGAGCCCGTTTCCTGTTCACACACCCTATTTGTCATGAGCAACCAGGAAAGGAGGAAGCCGAATGAAACAAGTCCTGCTCCTGTTCCTTCTATTATGCTGCACCCTCACCGGAAAAGCCAATACCGAGATTGTTTTGGAATCCGATAGCCTGATAAAGGTGTTGCAAACATTACCGTACGATACGACACGGCTGAATGTTCTCAATCAAATCATCAGAATAGAACAAAACAACCAGCAATGTATCCAATATTCAGATGCATTAATGAAAGAAGCATTGCAACTGGAAAATGACAAATATGCCGGTCTGGCCGCTTACTACCATATCTTATACTATTACAATCGTAATAATCAAGACAGTGTAGCGAAATGGCTCACCATAATGGAGCCTCATACCCGGAAATCAGATTTATGGAACTACTTCTTTGATGCCAAACGTTTTCAGATAGACCTGTACACATTCAACGAACAATATGAACTTGCTATCAACGAATCTCAAAAGATGCAACAGCAAGCCTCCCAAATGAACAGTAACCGGGGTAGTATAGCCGCCTATCAATGCCTGAGTAATGCATATATCGGCAGCCAGCGCTGGGATAAAGGAATAGAAGCACTGGAGGCTGCCTACCAGCTACTCACTCCAACTGAAAATTCGGTAGTCCGTATCTCGGTACTGTCACAGTTAGTATCCGTTGTCAAAGAAAAGAAAGATAATAAAAAACTACTCAAATACCTGCAGGAACTGGAAAACACTCTTCATAACCACATCAGCGCGAATCCATCCTTAAAAGCGGGATTTGCCGATGTATACCTGTTCAATGAACTGTTCTACAGCTATTATTACCTGAATACCCATCAGCCGCAACAAGCTTATGAACATCTCGTAAAATCTAAAGAATATCTGGACGAGAATACTTATTTCATGTATAAAGTACTCTATTTCGACACATTTGGCAAATATTACCAGGTAATTGGAGCCTATCAACAGGCATCGGATTATATCGATACGACACTGATGATGTTGAAGAAAGACTTCACAAGCGACTATGCCGAACAACTACTCGAAAAGGCCAGAATATGGAAACAGGCAGGACAAAGCGGAAAAGCCATCCCTCTGTATGAGCAGGCACTCGCCATCAAAGACTCGACAGCCACTGTACTCTCAAACAATCAGATGGCACAAATACAAAGCAAATACAATATCGAAAAAACAGAACTGGAGCAAAAAAGGGAAAACAACCGGATCCAGCTCACCTATCTGATCTTTATATTTGTCATCCTGATTCTGCTTTTTATCTTTATGGCGCGACTCTTTATGGTACGGAAAGCACTCAAATACGCGGAAAACGAAATCCGGAAAACAACAGAAAACGTGCGGAAGACCAATGAAATAAAAAATCGCTTCCTGTCCAACATGAGCTATAACATCCGTACCCCACTCAACAATGTAGTCGGTTTCTCACAACTCATAGCCAGCGAGCCCAACATAGACAAGGAAATAAGGCAAGAATACTCAAACATCATCCACAAAAGTTCAGAGAAGTTAATGAGACTTGTCAATGACGTTCTCGACCTATCCCGTTTGGAAGCTCAAATGATGAAGTTCCAGTTGCAAGACTATGATGCCACTACCCTATGCAAGGAAGCATGCAGCATGGCGCAGATGAGGAACGAAGAAACAGGTATCCGGATTGAATTTTCCAGCGAAACGGACGCCCAAATCCATACCGATATAATGCGACTGACGCAGGCCTTGATTAGCGCACTGGTGTACCCGCAAGAACACCGGCAAGCACGAATCATCCGGTTCACATTAAGCCAGAATGAAGACATGCTCCGTTTCCGGATCACTAATTCACCTTTGGCAGACCATGCATTCGTATCACAGGAAACCATCATCCGGCATGATATCAACCTGTTGTTACTAAAACATTTCGGAGGAAACTATCTCGTCAATGATAAAACTCCCGAAGGTCCGGAAATTGTTTTCATCTACCCCATCGTTTCCGAATCAAAATAAAGCACTATCTTTGCAAAGTGTAAACTTAAACACTTAATTATGTACACCAACAAACAGATTTGGAGTGTCAGCTATCCGATACTACTAAGCTTGCTGGCACAAAATGTCATCAATGTCACCGACACAGCATTCCTCGGACACGTGAGCGAGGTAGCCCTTGGAGCATCAGCTATGGGCGGGTTGTTTTATATATGCGTATTCACCATCGCATTCGGATTCAGTACCGGTTCGCAGATAGTCATCGCACGACGCAACGGCGAAGGACGCTATTCGGATGTCGGTCCCGTCATGATTCAAGGAGTCATGTTCCTGTTTGTGATGGCACTGCTGCTATTCGGATTCACCAAAGCATTCGGCGGAAACATCATGCGTTTGCTGGTTTCTTCAGAATCCATCTACGAAGGAACGATGGAATTTCTGGATTGGCGTATTTACGGATTCTTTTTCTCGTTCATCAATGTCATGTTCCGTGCATTGTATATCGGCATTACACGTACTAAAGTACTAACCGTCAATGCCATCGTCATGGCATTAACCAATGTCGTACTGGATTACGCATTAATTTTCGGAAAGTTCGGTTTGCCGGAAATGGGCATCAAGGGAGCAGCTATCGCCTCCGTACTGGCAGAAGCTTCCTCCATTCTCTTTTTCGTCATTTACACATACCTCACCGTCGATTTGAAGAAATACGGCCTGAACCGCCTGCGCACATTCGACCCGGCATTACTGATGCGAATACTTAGTATCTCCTGTTTCACCATGCTGCAATATTTCCTGTCAATGGCTACCTGGTTCGTATTCTTTGTAGCCGTAGAACGGTTGGGACAACGGGAACTGGCGATTGCCAATATCGTCCGAAGTATCTACGTCGTACTGCTAATTCCGGTCAATGCACTGGCTACAACCACCAACAGCCTTGTCAGCAACGCCATTGGTGCAGGAGGTATCCAGCACGTGATGCCGCTCATCAATAAAATTGCCCGGTTCTCCTTTTTCATCATGCTGGGACTAGTAGCGGTATCAGCACTATTTCCGCAGTTCCTACTCTCTATCTACACCAGTGAGGCGGCACTCATTACAGAATCCGTGCCCTCGGTATACGTTATTTGCTTCGCCATGCTTATCGCATCCGTAGCCAATGTGGTGTTCAACGGCATCTCCGGAACAGGAAATACACAAGCAGCCCTGTTGCTCGAAACAATTACAATCATCATCTACGGATCTTACATTGTTTTCATCGGAATGTGGCTGAAAGCACCAATCGAAATCTGCTTTACAATTGAGATTGTGTATTATAGCTTACTGTTGATAACAAGTTATATTTATCTCAAAAAAGCAAAATGGCAGAATAAAAAGATATAAATACAAGAGATTTTTGTACATTTGCAAGCTCAAATAAAGAGCAGACGGAAAAGTCTCTCTTTCGGCCAAGTAAATTGTAATTAGTAATTCGTAATTAAATAACTATGTTCGATAATTTAAGTGAAAGACTAGAACGGTCATTCAAGATTCTGAAAGGTGAAGGCAAAATCACCGAAATCAACGTGGCGGAGACGCTGAAAGACGTACGTAAAGCACTTCTCGACGCCGACGTAAACTACAAGGTTGCAAAGAATTTCACGGATACGGTGAAAGAAAAAGCGCTTGGCCAGAACGTTCTTACGGCTGTGAAGCCAAGCCAGTTGATGGTGAAAATCGTGCATGATGAACTTACACAATTGATGGGTGGAGAGACAGCCGAGATCAACATCGACGCCCGTCCGGCAGTTATCCTGATGTCAGGTTTGCAGGGTTCGGGTAAGACCACCTTCTCCGGTAAACTGGCACGGATGCTGAAAACCAAGAAGAACCGTAAGCCATTATTGGTGGCTTGTGACGTTTACCGTCCGGCAGCTATCGAACAGTTGCGTGTATTGGCAGAACAGATTGAAGTACCGATGTACTGCGAACTGGACAGCAAGAATCCGGTAGAAATCGCACAACACGCCATTCAGGAAGCCAAAGCCAAAGGATACGACCTCGTTATCGTCGATACAGCCGGACGTCTGGCAGTAGACGAGCAGATGATGAACGAGATCGCCGCTATCAAAAAAGCAATCAACCCGGACGAAATTCTATTCGTGGTAGACTCCATGACCGGTCAGGATGCTGTAAACACAGCTAAAGAATTCAACGAACGTCTGGACTTCAACGGTGTGGTACTGACCAAACTCGATGGTGATACCCGCGGTGGTGCGGCTCTTTCTATCCGTTCGGTAGTGAACAAACCGATTAAATTCGTAGGTACAGGTGAAAAGCTGGAAGCAATCGACCAGTTCCACCCTGCCCGTATGGCCGACCGTATTCTCGGTATGGGTGACATCGTTTCATTGGTAGAACGCGCACAGGAACAATACGATGAAGAAGAAGCCAAACGCTTACAGAAGAAAATTGCCAAAAACCAATTCGACTTCAACGACTTCCTTAGCCAGATTGCACAAATCAAGAAAATGGGTAATCTGAAAGACCTCGCTTCCATGATTCCGGGAGTAGGAAAAGCAATCAAAGACATTGATATTGACGACAATGCTTTCAAGAGCATCGAAGCCATCATTTATTCCATGACTCCGGCAGAACGTTCCAATCCGGAAATACTGAACGGTTCACGCCGTACGCGTATCGCCAAAGGTAGCGGAACGACTATCCAGGAAGTGAATCGCCTATTGAAACAGTTCGACCAGACACGCAAAATGATGAAAATGGTGACTAGCAGCAAAATGGGTAAGATGATGCCTAAGATGAAAAAGTAATCATTCTGTAGATCCAAATCTAATGATAAGTAAAAAGAGGGAGTTTCGACTCCCTCTTTTTTTTATACCACCCATCTCTTGACAAAAATTCCAATCCCTTTGGAGAGTTCAGTTATTTATTTTACTTTTGTCCATCACCAATAAATACTCTGAAAATATGACTCTGATAGACGGAAAAGCAATTTCCGAACAAGTAAAACAAGAGATTGCAGCCGAAGTAGCCGAAATGGTGGCTCATGGCGAAAAACGCCCGCACCTGGCCGCTATTCTTGTAGGACACGATGGTGGTAGCGAGACTTATGTAGCTGCCAAAGTAAAAGCCTGTGAAGTATGTGGATTCAAGTCTTCCCTCATCCGTTATGAAAGTGACGTGACCGAAGAAGAACTGCTTGCCAAAGTACGTGAACTAAACGAAGACAACGACGTGGACGGCTTTATCGTACAACTTCCCTTACCCAAGCATATCTCCGAACAGAAAGTAATCGAAACAATTGATTACCGTAAAGACGTAGACGGTTTCCATCCGATCAACGTAGGCCGTATGTCCATCGGGCTTCCGTGTTATGTATCCGCTACTCCCAACGGCATCCTCGAATTGTTGAAACGTTATAACATAGAAACTTCCGGAAAAAAGTGCGTCGTACTCGGACGCAGCAATATTGTCGGCAAACCGATGGCTGCCCTGATGATGCAGAAAGCCTATCCGGGCGATGCCACAGTAACCGTATGCCACAGCCGTAGCAGAGACCTGGTAAAAGAATGCCAGGAAGCTGATATTATTATCGCTGCCTTGGGACAACCGAACTTTGTAAAAGCCGAAATGGTGAAAGAAGGCGCGGTAGTTATTGACGTAGGTACTACCCGTGTGCCGGATGCAACCAAGAAATCAGGTTTTAAACTGACCGGCGACGTGAAGTTTGACGAAGTTGCACCGAAATGTTCATTCATCACTCCCGTACCGGGCGGTGTTGGACCAATGACGATTGTATCGTTAATGAAAAATACACTCTTAGCTGGTAAGAAAGCTATTTATCAATGAGACATACCCTGTTTCTGATGATTTTGCTTCTCTCTTTGTCCTGCACCTCCCGGTCGCAGGCAAAGAGAGATTCTATCATTGACACCCTGTCGGACAGCCTTTCCGACAACATCTCCTCCACCGACACCCTGCGCCTCCTTTTCGTAGGTGACCTCATGCAACATCAGGGACAAATCAACGCTGCACGAACATCAACGGGCTATGATTACTCCACATGCTTTGCGTATGTCAAAGAAGAAATAAAGAAAGCCGACCTCTCCATCGCCAACCTGGAAGTGACATTAGGAGGCAAACCTTACAAAGGTTATCCTGCTTTCAGCGCGCCGGACGAATTTCTGACCGCAATTCACGATGCAGGTTTCAATGTTTTAGTGACTGCCAACAACCACAGTCTCGATCGTGGTAAATCCGGACTGGAGAGAACCATTCAATTAATAGACTCTTTAAAGGTTCCACACGCAGGCACGTATATCAACGCTGATGAACGTGAAAAGAAATATCCTCTTTTATTAGAAAAGAACGGATTCCGCATCGCCCTGCTCAACTACACGTATGGAACAAACGGCATCCCCGTTACCCCTCCTAATATCGTGAACTATATCGATACAGCCATCATCGCCAAAGATATTGAAGAGAGTAAAGCAATGAAGCCGGATGCCATCATAGCTTGTATGCATTGGGGAATCGAATACCAGTCACTCCCGGACAAAGAGCAAAAATTCCTCGCCGACTGGCTGATTGAAAAAGGAGTAAACCATATCATCGGCTCCCATCCTCACGTAGTTCAGCCCATCGAAGTTCGCACAGACAGCCTGACGAATGACAAACATCTCGTAGTCTATTCGCTGGGAAATTATATTTCCAATATGTCCGCCCGCCGCACTGACGGAGGACTGATGGTAAGAATGGAATTAGTAAAAGACAGCACTGCCCGCCTCAATAATTGTGATTATAGTTTGGTATGGACAGCCCGTCCCATTCAATCAGGAAAAAAAAATCATCAATTGCTCCCAGTCAATTTGCCGATTGATTCAATTCCTTTACAAGCACGTAACTCTCTGAAAATCTTTGTAAATGATGCGCGAACCCTTTTCAGCAAGCACAATCGGGGAATAAAAGAATATACTTTTTTCGAAAAAAAATAGCAGAATCTTTTGGAGATTAGAAGATAATATCTATCTTTGCACCGCGTTAGAGAAACGCAAACATGGTGGATGTAGTTCAGTTGGTTAGAGCGTCAGATTGTGGTTCTGAATGTCGCCGGTTCGAGTCCGGTCTTCCACCCAACAAAAACCCTTGTAAGTTAAATACTTATGAGGGTTTTCTGCTTTCAGGAAATAGACATCTTAGAGAGCAAATCATGCTAAATCCTACCTAATATTCCTTGTTGTTGGTCTATTGTTGACCCCCAATTAAGTAAGTTAAAATGCTAACAAATAATACATAAATCTTTCCGTTTAACCCATAAACCAAATATATTCTCTATATTTGTGTAGCATTTGCACTAAAAGAACATAGTATATCATGGAAAATGAAAAGAAATTAACCCGCTCTTCCAATCGAATGATTGCAGGTGTATGTGCCGGAATAGCCGAATATTTCGGATGGGATGCTACTTTATTGAGAATAGTATATATATTGGCTACATTCTTCACCGCTTTCGCCGGAGTGATTATATATATTATCCTGTGGATTGTCATGCCGGGAAGAAAACCTTCAGACGGATATGAAGACCGCATGAATCAACGCCTACATTGATATGAAAATCAAGAATATCGACCATATCGTCATACCGGTGTCCGATATAGATAAAAGCCTACATTTCTACACAGAAGTCCTGGGAATGGAAGCCGATACAAGCAACCAACGCTTTGCCGTCAAGTTCGGTAATCAGAAAATCAATCTTCATGTAGGAAAAGCACAGTTCCTTCCTGCAGCCAAGCATCCTGCTTTCGGAAGTGCGGACATCTGTTTACTTACAGAAGGAAACATAGAGGAAATAAAGGCCGAAGTAGAATCCAAAGGAATAGAAATAGAAGTCGGTATAGTCCAGCGTCAAGGTGCGCAGGGGGCCATCCGGAGTATTTATTTCAGAGATCCGGATGGTAATCTGATAGAAGTAAGTACATTAATATAATTCCAGCCCGAACTCATCTTTCAGTTGCATCAATGCCTGATTCTTTTGAGCCATCATCTGGAATTTCTCGACACGTCCCACAGGACGTACTGTTTCTGTTGCCTCACTTACCCGCACTGTCATCATCACTTTACTGTTCTTCAGTCTGCCGCGAAGATAATCCTGCAATTCGGGAATCAAAGCTGTAAAATCCTTTGCAGCAAACTCATTATCAACCACCACTTCAAAAGTCGTTGAGTTGTTAAGCAACGCCGGACGGAGCATCTGCATACGTTTTGCAAGAGCATCCTGTTCTTTCGGCAACTGGCCGGCATACTCCTGCCAATAATAATTCAAATCCCGGTCATTGAACATAAAATCCTCTTCCGGTTGTTGCACCTTAGGAACATAAGTTGTAGTCGCATTCTGCGATACTTGGTCACGCTGCGGATTCTTGATAGATACCCCCAAGCTGGACATCTTCATCACGGGAATTTTTCGTTCTTCCTTGGCAGTCTGAGCAACTCCCGCTCCTTGTGACGGAGCAGACGAAGCCGCACCAGGAGAAGCCGGTGCTCCCGGTTGCACAGCCGCAGAAGCCTGCGGATGCTGGGCAGTAGTGCCATTAGCAGCCTGTGTTGTAACTGAAGACGGAGACGAATGAACTGGAGCCTGCTGAACCTGAGTGGCAGAAGCTACCTGCGGCTGCTGTGCTGCGGCAGGCTGAGTGAATACGGGTTTTATAGTCTTCTTAGGGCCACGCCCACCACTCACGTCATCCCCCTCGGTGGTAAGCTGTGCAACCTGTATCAAGGTCAGTTCTACCAGCAAACGCTTATTTTTGCTGATGCGGTAATTCAAATCGCACTCATTACACAGCTTCATAGCCCGGTACAAAAAAGGTAACGGACATTTCTGCGCCTGTTCCTGATAACGTTGGCGTATGCTCGCTCCCACTTCCAGTAAAGGCAATGTCACCGGGTCTTTCCCGACCAACAAGTCACGGAAATGAGACGACAATCCGGTAATAAAGTGACTTCCGTCAAAACCTTTATTCAATATATCATTGAAAAGCAACAATGCGTCGCTCACCTTGTTTTCGAGGAAGCAATCCGTCAGACGGAAATAATATTCATAATCAAGTACGTTCAGATTATCAATCACACTCTTATAGGTGATATTTCCTCCGGTGAAACTAACCACCTGATCGAAGATAGACAATGCATCACGCATACCACCGTCCGCCTTCATGGCTATCACGTTCAGCGCTTCCGGCTCTGCCGTGATTCCTTCTTTCGAAGCAACATACGACAGATGATTCACCGTATCTTCCACGCTTATCCGGTTAAAGTCATAAATCTGACAACGGGAAAGAATGGTAGGAAGAATCTTATGCTTCTCCGTCGTAGCCAGAATAAAAATCGCATGACGGGGAGGTTCTTCCAGCGTTTTCAGGAACGCATTGAAAGCAGATGCCGAGAGCATGTGCACCTCGTCGATGATATATACCTTATACTTACCAATCTGTGGTGGGATACGCACTTGCTCCACCAACTGGCGAATGTCATCCACCGAGTTATTAGAAGCAGCATCGAGTTCGTGAATATTATATGACCGCTGTTCGTTGAAAGCTACACATGACTCACACTGATTGCAAGCCTCTCCGTCAGCGGTAGGCGTCATACAATTAATGGTCTTGGCAAAGATACGCGCGCAAGTCGTTTTTCCTACCCCGCGCGGTCCGCAAAACAAATAAGCATGAGCCAGTTTTTGGGTAGCAATTGCATTTTTCAGCGTAGTAGTCAACGCCCGCTGTCCCACCACCGATTCGAACGTGGACGGACGGTATTTACGGGCTGAAACAATATAGTTTTCCATATCCGGGATTCTCTCTGTTTTTGAAATTTCGCTTATTCTGCAAATGTACACAAAAAAAGTGATAAGTAATAAGGGATAAAGAGAGAAGTTTTGAAGCCGAAGCGATAAGTTTTTAAGTTATTAGTTTTATCTTTGCAGATATTAAAAGGAGAAATTATGGGTAAACTAATCAGTATCTGGAGTTTCATATGCAGACGCAAGTACCTCATTACAGTCGTTGCATTTGCTGTTATCATTGGCTTTCTGGACGAGAACAGCCTGGTTCGTCGTTTCGGATATGAACGGGAAATCAGTCAGTTGAAAGAAGAGATAGAAAAGTACCGGGCAGATTACGAAGAAAACACCAAACGTCTCAACGAAATAAGTACCAATCCGGACGCCATCGAACAGATCGCCCGTGAAAAGTATCTGATGAAGAAACCCAACGAAGATATTTACGTTTTTGAAGATTAAAGAATGAAACAATTAGTACCCGCCCTTTTCACCGTAGGCGCCATAATGGCTCTCACCGGAGCAGCTGTGTTTATTACCGGATGGATATACGCTCCTTACATATATACTGTTGGAGCCGGATGTATCGCATTGGCACAAGTGAACACACCCGTCAAAGGAAAGAGCAAAACATTGAAACGCCTGCGTGTTCAGCAGATATTCGGTGCACTGGCACTTATCCTGACCGGAGCCTTTATGTTTACCACACGAGGCAATGAATGGATTGCCTGCCTCACAGTTGCTGCCATCCTCGAACTTTACACCGCTTTCCGTATTCCACAGGAAGAAGAAAAAGAAAGGTCATAAAAAAAGCCCGTTCATAGCTTTTCAGTCTTGAACAGGCATCACTTTTTTTAATTCGATAATGTTCCGTCCTTTTATAAAGAACGGAACAGTTTTATATCATTTATTTCTTCACAGGTGAATATCTTGCATTCAACCCGTCAACAATTTCTTTTGTAATATTGAAAGTGCTGTCAGCATAAAGCAGGTTATCGAAACCAGTGTTGCTGAAGATCAGGCTATATCCGTGAGTCTTATTATATTCTTTCAGGAAAGCGTTGATAGAATCGCGGAACTGCAAGCTATTCTTGTTGTTCTCTTCCATCAAACCATTCTGAAGTTTGTTGCTCAACTCTTGCAAATCTTGTTCCAACTTCACCAGACGGTTGTACTCTTGCTGCGCTCTATCTTGTGACAGGAAAGCATTGTTTTCAACTTTCTTCTGAAAATCTTGCTTTTCCTTGTTCAAAGAGGTAGCCTTCTGATTCAATGTCATACGAACGTTTTCGCTCTTCTTTACCATCGCCTCATTCAAGTCAATACAGAAATTGTATTTGGCAAGCAGCGTATCTATTTCAACATAGGCAATTTTCATTCCTGACAGTTCGGCATTAGCCTGAGCCGGAGCATTGGTAGTTTGATTGTCAGTTTTGCCAGCACATTGTGAAAATAAAACGATAAACGCAAGAGCAGCCAAACCGTTCATGAGGTAGTTCATTCTATTCATAATTAATAAGTATTGTTTTTAATAAATTTAATTCATACTATCGTTCAAGGCTTTTTCCAACTCGTTAATAGAAAAACGCGGCTTCTTTTGTGCTTCGCGATCTTGCGACTGTGCGCATCCGATTCCTTTCTGACGCAACGCTTTATTCCCACTCACGTGACCATTCGGGAACTTCCCACCCTTCGTAAAGAATACTTTCACCCCTAATAATACCAGGGAAATAGCAACTATTAACAAAGTTATCAGTATAGTCTCAACCATTTCTATTAATTTTGTGAGTGCAAAGATAGGCTTTAATGAGATATGAGTTCAGATAAGTCAATCAAATTAACCATATTTAGCAATAGAAGAAGCGAAAACAGCCCTTCTATTCCTATTATAAAATAGAAACAGCATGGAAAAAAAAGACTTAAAGCCGGCTGGCGTATTCAAGTATTTCGAAGAAATCTGCCAAGTGCCACGCCCTTCGAAGAAGGAAGAGAAAATGATTGCCTACCTGAAGGCATTCGGAGCAAAACATAATCTGGAAACCAAGGTGGACGAAGCCGGCAATGTATTGATTAAAAAGCCCGCTACTCCGGGAAAAGAAAATCTTCAAACCGTCGTTCTGCAATCGCATATCGACATGGTGTGCGAAAAGAATAACGATGTTCAACACGACTTCCTCACCGATCCCATCGAAACGGAAATTGACGGTGAATGGCTGAAAGCCAAAGGCACTACCCTCGGAGCCGACAACGGTATCGGTGTAGCTACCGAGCTGGCTATCCTGGCTGACGACAGCATTGAGCACGGTCCGCTGGAATGCCTGTTTACCGTAGACGAAGAAACCGGACTGACCGGAGCTTTTGCCCTGCAAGAAGGTTTTATGAGCGGTGACATCCTTCTGAACCTCGATTCGGAAGATGAAGGGGAAATCTTTATCGGATGTGCCGGAGGTATCGACTCCGTTGCAGAATTTACTTATAAGGAAGTGGAAGTTCCCGCCGGATATTTCTTCTTCAAGGTGGAAGTGAAAGGGCTGAAAGGCGGTCACTCCGGTGGCGATATTCACCTGGGACGTGGCAATGCCAACAAAATACTGAACCGTTTCCTTTCCCGCATGACTGCCAGACACGATCTGTACCTATGTGAAATCAACGGTGGTAACCTGCGCAACGCTATTCCCCGCGAGGCTTATGCCATCTGTGCTGTTCCCGAAGACGCCAAACATGATGTCCGCACCGAACTGAATATCTTCACCAGCGAAATGGAAGACGAATTGTCCGTTGTAGAGCCCGACTTAAAGCTGGTTCTCGAATCGGAAAATCCACGCAAAATGGCTATCGACCAGGATACTACTACCCGTTTATTAAAAGCTCTGTATGCAGCTCCTCACGGTGTATATGCCATGAGCCAGGATATTCCCGGACTGGTGGAAACTTCTACCAATCTGGCATCTGTCAAGATGAAGCCCAACCATATCATCCGCATTGAAACCAGTCAGAGAAGTTCTATACTGTCCGCACGCAACGATATGGCGAACACGGTTCGTGCCGTATTCCAACTGGCAGGAGCCAATGTTACTTTCGGAGAAGGTTATCCGGGATGGAAACCGAATCCACATTCGGCTATCCTCGAAGTAGCAGTTGAATCATACAAACGCTTATTCGGCGTAGATGCGAAAGTAAAAGCAATCCACGCAGGATTGGAGTGCGGCCTGTTCCTTGATAAGTATCCAACGTTGGATATGGTTTCTTTCGGACCGACACTTACAGGTGTTCACTCTCCCGACGAACGGATGCTTATTCCTACCGTAGAGAAGTTCTGGAAACATCTGTTGGATATCTTGGCACATGTACCTGCCAAAAAATAACAGACAGATAAAATATCACAAAAAAGAGTATGGTAACAAGCGGAAAAGAATCGCTGCTGCCATGCTCTTTTTTACAATGTTTTTAATTGTCGTAAGTTTCTTCGCTCCTTGCTCTGTCATAGCACAAGACTATCATAGCAAACAAGCTCCCTGTCAGGAAGAAAGAATCCCTTTCCGTGTTGTCAGCTGGAACATAGAAAACCTGTTTGATACGCACCATGACAGTTTAAAGAACGACCACGAATTTCTTCCCGATGCGCTGCGTCATTGGAATTATAGCAGATATAAGAAAAAGCTGGCTGATGTGGCGCGAGTAATCACAGCTATTGGAAAATGGAATACTCCTGCACTAGTCGGATTATGCGAAGTGGAAAATGATACGGTGCTGCGTGATCTGACCCGCCGTTCTCCTTTAAAAGAGCTTAACTATCGTTATGTAATGACCGATTCCCCTGATTTGAGAGGGATTGACGTAGCCCTGCTTTACCAACGGGATTTATTCAAGCTGTTATCTTCCCGTTCTATCTCCATTCCTCCGTTGAGACAATACCGCCCGACAAGAGATTTGCTACACGTCAGCGGACTTCTGCTGACGGGAGACACATTAGACGTATTTGTCTGCCATCTCCCAAGCCGTTCGGGTGGAGCTAAAGAATCGGAACCCTATCGTTTATACGCAGCTCAAATTCTGCGCACGGAAGTCGATCACATTCTAAATATTCGTTCTCATCCGCAAGTTATTATTATGGGGGATTTCAATGATTACCCGACGAATCAATCTATCCAGAAAATACTGGAGGCCGAAGCGCCTCCCATTACTGCCCCAAAGCCAGCCTCAACACTCAACTCCACCAACCCTTCAACAATTGTTCCTTCCTCACTAAAACTATATCATCTACTTGCCCGGAAAGCGAAGTCAAAAAGCTTCGGTTCTTACAAATATCGCGGTGAATGGGGATTGCTTGACCATCTGATTGTATCGGGTACTCTATTAAATCAATCGAGCCATTTTTTCACCAGTGAAGAAAGAGCAAACGTCTGTCTTCTCCCCTTTTTACTGAAAGATGACGAGAAATATGGAGATAAAGAACCTTTCCGCACCTACAAAGGAATGAAATATCAGGGAGGTATCAGCGATCATCTTCCTATTTATGCAGACTTCGAACTGATTCCCTATTGATTAGAACTCACCAAACGACGTCACAGTATATTCTGATAAGAGATCATTCTCATCGTAGTGAGAAAATATTCTCATCGCAATGAGAAATCGAGTAGGAGGAAAACGAAGTAGTTTTCTTCCTACTTTCGC
>NZ_QSUR01000054.1:0-26606 GCF_003439055.1 Bacteroides sp. OM05-10AA | reverse complement strand
ATAGTACGGTCCTTTCTCTTTACATAATCTCCGACTCTTCATAACCAAATACGGAATTGGGTGCCACGCATGGAATTGACCCTATAACCGACAGAAATAATCATATCAAGATTATAATAAATAATGTGACGCTTGATAGTCCGATTCCCCTCCATCTGAACTTGTGCAATTTTTGCACAAGTTGAGTCTTTCTCCAACTCTTCCGACTTATAGATGTTATTAACATGCTTCACTATGGAAGTTCTATCCGTTTGAAACAACTCCGCCATTCGAGCTTGATTCAGCCACACCGTCTCATTCTCCAACTTCACATCAATGGAAGTTTTCCCATCCTTCGTCTGATAAATGACAATTTCTCCTCTATTGTCCATAAAATGCCTCCTTATTTATGCATTGTGTCCGTCCATTACCTTCGTAGCAATGGACGGACACACAAATGTACAACTTTCAAAAAGAAATAAAAATATAAAGCCGTTTTTAATTATTTGCTCTGAAGCGTTACAATAGAACGCGCCGGAATCTGAACTATTTTTCCACTTTTCACTGTCCTCACCGGAAGCAAATTTTCCCCTTCTTTATCCGAAGTACGATAAATCTGCCATTGCGTATTTCCTACTTTTTCTTTATGAATAGAAAACTCTTTTTCCTCATTGGCATAGTTTATAACGACTATCACATACGTTCCATCTACGTTTTTGTAAGCAGAACACATCAATCCTTGTTGGTCGGTGTCGCCATCAGGAATGAAAGCGTTTGTTTGATCGAAAGCCGAAACGGATAGCCGGACTGCTCCCGGACGGATAAAACGGCTATAATTTCCTAAAGCCCACATCAGTTTAGAATCTTCTACTCTACCATCCAAGAAGTTATCGTCAGTAGTGTACTCGCGAATCAGTCCGTCTTTGTAGTCACCGCCAATGGCACGCCACCATTGCCAGCTTTCAGCTCTGGCATATACAATATCATGATGAATGATACGTGCTACATAGAGCGCTGTCTTCATTGTACGATCGAAACCATTTCCACCACCAATTTCTTCATCATTACCCATGATGCAAGTCTCCGTTTGCCAGAAGCCAACTTGATGTTTATCTAAGGTATCCCGCAACTGGCAGCGGATATTACGCAATTCGCTTAACGGAGTCGTTGTCCAATAGCTATGACCAAGCATCAGGCGGGGAACATTCGGAGTATCTCCTAAATATGTATCTACACTATCCGGACAGAAAAAGGCTTGAATCTGATAACCCCGTTGCCAATCTGTTTCGTGAGTGCGGAACATACAGCGATAATCGGAAGATTCATTCACCAAAATCTGCGTATCCATATTCCGGCTTACAAATTCTTTGCTTAACAAACGGACAGTATGAGCTACTTCTTTGTTGGTTGCCGGACAACCTTCTTGTTTCGGTCCTACCCAATTCCAGTGTCCGTCCGGTTCGTTGAAAGGACAGATGTAGTTGAACTTGATGCCATCATGTTCTTCTACTCCCTGTACTACATCTGCCAGAAAACGGACGTACTTTTCATAACAATCCGGCTTCAGATTTGCCGTACCTCCACGACCGGTATTGGTTGCCAATCCGTTCTGTGTATAATGTACGGGAGGCGAGTTCAGGAAAGCCAGGAATTTATTGACTCCCCGTTCCTTTGCCAGTTTCAGAAAATTGCGTTGTCCCTGTTGCTTGTTCCAGTCGTACGTTCCATCCGCGTTCAGGAAACACTCGGCTCGCATCCAGGGAGAAGCAATCTGACTAGCCTCCCCTTGTTCCGCACTACCGGCACCGACATTGAAACGCCAGAGGGACAGGCCGATACCTTTCGGCTGTCCGTTCGCATCATTCTCCGTACTGAACAGCCAATCGGCTACCTGGTTTTGTTTCTCTTCTGGCCAAAGTCCGATAAACTGCATACTCCAGGCATCTGAAGCACTGAAATATGCCATCGTTTGACAAGGCTTATCCGTTTCTATCTGATAACTTACATCAGGAACAGATTGAGAACATCCACCCGCCACACATACAAACAGAAAACCTAAAATCACTACTCTCTTTTTACCTATAATCCTATTCATCTATAATCTTTCATTATTCAAATCATACAATACAATTCCGTCCTGAAACAACCTGACCATCTACCGAAATCAGGAAAGATATTATTAAGGAGTGGGTATTACTTGCTTAATGCTCCCATCTTCATTAAATTCCATACGATCTATACATACTTCACGATGAACACCGGGATCACTTTTGAGATAATTCTTATTAATGCGATGATAAATAATATACCACTTATCAGTGCCGGGAACTTGCAAAACAGCATTATGAGCAGGACCGTATATTTCCTTTTCCGGGTTTTGAATCAGTATAACAGGATTCTTAGCCACTTTAATTGGTCCCAAAGGTGAGGTTGAAGTGCCATAAGCTACATGATAATTGGGAGACCCTGTATCATCTACCGACCACATGAAATAGTAAAGTCCGTTACGGTAGAACACATAAGCAGCTTCACGATAAGCATAATCCTGCAAAGTCCCTCCTTCAGGAGTCATCACTGTAATCGTTTCCTTCTTAATGGAAACCATATCCTCATTCAGTTCCGCACCTGCCATATAGCCATTTCCCCAATACAGATAAGACTTCCCCGAAACCGGATCGGTAAACACATCCACATCTATTTGCTGACCGTTTCCGGTGGGTGAATCCGTTACAATGGGATGCCCTAAATCAACAAACGGCCCCGTAGGAGAATCGCTCGTAGCTACTCCAATCTGTTTTCCTCCACCTGCATTCGGATTACCGCTGTAGTAAAAGAAGTATTTATATTTTCCTCCAATCAACTTCTCCTCCATACAAGGTGCCCATGCATTACCATTCGCCCAAGGTACCTGATCTGATTTCAAATCCAGCATTGTCCCTTCATCCTTCCAATTCTTTAAGTCTACAGACGAAAAAACGGTAAAATACCAACCACCCCATCCGGGCTGTCCGTCTGTAGTGGAATAGATATAGTATTTCTTAGTCTTGTTGGAATATAAAATTTCAGGATCAGCATGGAAACCTGGCAACACAGGATTACCAGATAACGCGAAAGCAGGCAGCGTCACTGCCAACATCAAGCCGATTATAATCAAAGTTTGTTTAATAGGTACTATCATATTTTCATGAGTTGGATAAAAAGGGGAAATATCAGGTTGTGATACTCCCCCTCCGGTATTTACATTCTTGATACTATTTATTTCAATGCTACTTTAATAGATTGACTGTAACAATATTCCGATGATTTGTCTGATTTAACTCCGACACGAGCGTAAAGATAGGATTCATTGAGTAAGCCACTTGGAATCTCAATTTCAGCAGTGTTCTCCTGATTGAGTGAAACGGTATTACCCAACGCCAACTCCGCTTCCTTTTGTTTCTCATCCGTCAGGATACCTGTTCCCAAATAGATACCTACATTCTCCAGATTGGCATCGGCAACTACCTTATTAATAGTAAACCGTGCGGTAACCTTGTTGCCGTTTCTAGCAAAAGATACGTTTCTGACAAAGAAATACGGTGTCACAGGAATATCCTGCACAGTGTTTCCTTTCACTGTAATATAAATTGTGTCATTAGAAGGTCTTTCCCAAGGAGCATTACCCATACGCACCAATTTATAATCACCATTGAAAAGGGACACGGAATAGCTTCCGTCCTGCGCAACATACACCGGAATAGAGCCATGCAAAGCATAACCGTCCTGGAATAAAGCAAACTCTGAACTTCCGCTTCTAACCCCTACTGCTTCACCGTCATAAATTGCTCTTCCGGTCAATGTAGCCTTAGGTTCCTCAAAGTTGTCGTAGCTGCAACTGCTTACTGCCAACAAACAACATATCATAATAAAGAAAGGTATAATCTTTTTCATAATCTCTTATTTTTATTGGAATGGATTCTTCACAATCGTCGGATTGTTATTAATTACATCATCAGCAATGAATGAATAATAGTTAGACTGCTGGAAGGTTCTTGCCACCTTGAAACGTTCGGATTTTGTCTTTACAAAAATGTACTTGTCCTGATCCGATGTTCCCGGTTTTGGTTTGGCAATACGATAAGGATATAAACCGTAAACGATCGCTTTATCGTTATCTGTATTTCCGTTCCAGGTGATATCAGCTATTCTCCATCGTTTCATATCAAAATAACGGTGATCTTCGAAAGCCAGTTCCACACGACGTTCGTTCTGAATCTTTTCTATTGTCAGGCTTGTCAGGCTGTTGGCCGGGAAACCGGCACGCTGACGCAAGCGGTTGATGTAGGGTAAAGCTGTCGGCTCGTCATTCAATTCGAAAGCAGCTTCGGCAGCATTCAAATAGATTTCACCCAGACGGAACCAAGGCCACCAGTTTTCAGCATAGTTACGGAGAGTATAACCGGATGCCTCACTGATAAACTTACGGATATAAAATCCGGTATTGCTCACGTTAGGACTATTAGTCTGGGGACCATCCTGGCCGACAAAAGTTTTATTATCGTCATAAGCACTTCCCAATTTCGAATCTGTCAGTAAATCATAAGAACCCGTCTTATCATTCCATACTGCCACTCCTGCCTGAATATCTACATCCTGATTTCTGAACTTTGAGCCCGGATAGACGATCGTACCATACAAACGTGCATCTTTATTGGCAAAGATATCACTCGGAGTATCATATACTACATAGTCATTACCATTCTTATAATGTAAAGTTCCCGGAGCTCCATCCAAATAATCAAATGCTTCTACCAATCCTAAAGATGGGCCGATGCAAGAAGAATTATCGTTATCTTCTCTCAAATGATGGACTACATTATCATAACCGAAGCTATGCACTTTCAAAGGATTCTTATAATCTTTCACCCAAATAGCTTCCTTATTTAGTGTCTTGTCCATAAACATTTTATAGAAGTTCACTCCTTTATCCGACTCCTTTTCATAAAGTTCATATCCGCCTTTTGTGATAATTTCTTGCGAAGCAGCCAACGACTTCCGATAATAATCGTCTGCCATATCGGCCGGAATACCCACTTCTCCGCCAGACGTTACAATATTAGGAGTTTTCAGCGCATTGTATTTGGCAATAGAACCGGCATACAACATAGCACGGCTCTCCAATGCCAATGCAGTGTAGTAATTGGCACGACTTTGACTACCTTTATTACCCAGTTGCGACTTGATCTCTTCACATTCACTGTATACAAAGTCATATATTTCGTGCTCCTTGGCGCGTGGATTACGTAAGTAAGAAGGATCTCCGCTAAAATCATACTCCAAAGTAGTTGTAATCAATGGTACACCACCCATACGTCTTACAAGCTCAAAATAAACGTAAGCGCGGATAAAGCGAAATTCAGCTTTGAACTGTAACTTGTCATCTGCTGAAATATCTGTTCCATATTTGTCGATATTCTCAATAGACATATTGATGTCTCGTATCAATCCATAATCCCACCAACGTCCGTAGTCGTTGCCATAACGTAATTCATTACGATAATTCTGATCCAGCGTGCCACAGTACATAGCATCATCCGTTTCGCACATACCACCGGTATTGAAGTCACCGTGTAACTGTGGAATACGATTATATAAATTGGCTAGCTGTGATTTAATCATGTTCGGATCGTTCCATACCAACTCATTGGTAAGAATATTTTTGGGATCTCTTTCGAACCAGCTGTCGCCGCAACCCGATAACATGGAAGTAAGGACGGCTCCCAACAGAACTATTTTTATAGATTTGCTTTTCATGATAGCGTTCATTTTTTAGTATGTAATATTAAATCCAAGAAGGAATGTACGTTGTTGCGGATATACCACTGCAGCTGCGGCAGTAATTTCAGGATCGACTCCAAACTTACCCACATTGTCGAACGAACACAAGTTAGAAACATTAGCATAAATACGTACCTTCTGTGCACGAATCGGTCTCAACAGTTGTGACGGCAAGCTATAACCCACTTCCAAGTTTTTAATACGGAGATAGCGTACATTGTGCAACCAGAAGTCACTATTCTTATTGTTATAGCTGAACTCACCTTTACGGATGGCCGGATAACGTCCCGGTATCCATTCACTTTCCGGATCGTACAAGTCGGCACGGTGCCAACGGTCTTCCAATAGATAAACCGGTGAGTTTCCATTTCCATGATATGCATTAGCCAATTCATAGTTTTGTCTCCATCCTTGCATAGCACCACCGGAAAGGTCGATATTCAAGTCAATACCCTTCCACGCCAAACCGATATTACCACCAAACGACATGATAGGCGCCCAGCCTTCCGGATAACCGATAGGACGCTCATCCATACTGTTGATAATACCATCACCATTTACATCTTTATAGATAAAGTCACCGGGAAGCAGTGTCCGGTTATTATTTCCATCCAAATTTACCGGATAATTACGAATTTCTTCTTCCGACTGGAACTGGCCAATTACCTGATATCCCCAATAGATACCTCCCCAACGGCCTTCCGCAGAATTGCGGTATTCATCCCAAGAGTTATTAAAACGCGGTTTATAAGTCTCAATGCTCTTATAACGTGAGAAAGTAAAGTTACCGCTTACGGTATAGTTCAAATCACCAATATGATCGGTCCATGTAACCATACCTTCCGCACCGATATATGCTTGTTTGTTCAAGTTCTCATTAGGCAATGTATATCCCACTTCACTCGGAAGCAATACATCATAACGGGCAGCCGGTACACCGGTAATATCCTTGCGGAAAGCATCGGCTGTAATCTTCAAACGATTATTGAACATAGTCAGGTCAAAACCGATATTCGATGTCGTATTCTTAGTCCAGGATAAGTTAGTAATAGGTAGTCCTCTCTGGTTCAGTCCGGTCACCAGTTCACCATCCAATACTGCATTACCATTATTCCACGTATAACCACTCAAGTAATCGAACAGTTTTACATCCTTCTCTGTACCTGTCTGACCGATAGAAGCACGAATCTTCAAATCATCTACAACCGGTCGCAGCTTTTCAAAAAATTTCTCTTCCGAGATTCTCCAACCTACAGACACACCCGGGAAGAATCCCCAACGGTTATTAGCTGCATAGAGATAAGAACCGTCATAACGAGCCAATAATTCAATCAGATATTTGTGGGCAAAGTCGTAATTGATACGGCCAATCCATCCGGCACGTGCTTCGTAACTCCACTCATCACCGAAACTATTGATTTCATCAAACTGCAATAAAGGCAGATAATCAGTAGAAGGTTCGGTACCATACGTTTTCTTACTCCAATCATAATCGGAAGCTTCGTAACCCAAAACTGCCGAGATATTATGGTTCTTAATCTGTTTTGCATAATTCAATTGCAATTGCATATAACGCGCAGGGACACTACGATCTATTTGATTTCTCCAACGTCCTGTAGCAGGTGTCCCGTTATAAGTATCTTTCTCCTTATCGTATGTATAGATTTGATAAGCATATTGATAACCATCGAAACGGCTGTTGGTGTAATTGTATGAGAACGTAGCTTTTGCAGTTAAACCGAAAGAGAAATCATACTGCGCATAAGCATTGATATTGGCATTACGAGTCAAATTATCTTTGTAACCGGCAATGTCACGACTGAAAGCAGCTGGATTGTAACCATTCTCATGTACATTATTGATATATTCCGGATTATCATTGGCATAAGGGCTTTCGATAGGCTGCATTTTGAACATAGCCAATATAGCCGAATAATAACCGTCACCACCCGGCAAACCTACGTCTTCACTCTTTTCATACTTACCGCTAATCTGTGCACCTATTGTAAAACGGTCTGTTATCTTAGTATCAATATTCAACTGAAGATTGGTACGCTCATATTTAAAGTCAGGCATCATCGCATCTTGTCCAGTATGAGCTACAGAAAGATAATAGTTGGTCTTTTCAGAGCCACCTGTCACATTCGCATTGATGTGGTATTGAGGTACATTTTTTCTCATTACCATATCATAATAGTCATAGCTCTTATATCCCGGTTCGGTACCAGCTTCCCATTTAGCAAGTTCCTCGGGACTATATAATTTGCTTGGATCTTCACCTCTATTCTGTGCTGCTTCAGCCAAACCTCTTACATATTGTCCTGCATTTGCCAATTCGGGGAAACGGGTCAGATTCTGCCAACCATAGTATCCATTTACATTGATGCTTACCTTATCATTCTTTTTACCTTTCTTGGTAGTTACCAAAACTACACCATTTGATGCACGCAAACCGTAAATAGCAGCAGAAGCATCCTTCAAGACTGTGATACTCTCGATATCCTCGATATTCAGAGCATTAAACACATCGCTACCGGAAACATCCGATGCCTGCAACCAGTCACGGCTGTTCATTCCACCATAAGGAATACCGTCGATTACAAACAGGGGGCTACCCATATTACGGATTTCAAGATTGATACCTCTACCCGGACGGGCATCCACAGCACGTGTAGACACACCTGCTATCTTACCGGATAAGGCTCCCGCAGTGGTCGTAGAAACAGAACGCGTCAACGCATCAGACTTAACATCACTGATGGCTCCGGTCAGACTTTTCTTGGTTTGTGTACCATAGCCCACCACCACAACTTCATCCAAAGTTTCCGTATCTTCTTCAAGAACGATTTGAAGATGTGCCTTTTCGCCTATCTTCATCTCTTTAGTCTTATAACCGATGAACGAAATTGCCAATGTGGCATTTTTATCATCTACATTAATTGTGAAGTTACCATCGATATCGGTAATGGTTCCATTAGAAGTTCCTTTGACAGTAACATTGGCACCAATGATATCCTCTCCTCTCACATCGGCCACATGTCCTGTAACTTGTGTTTGTGCAGATGCTGCAGCTGACAGAAGCAACTGTACGACACACATGCATAAGATTCTTACATACCTCATAAATTAGAATTTAAAGATTAAACATTTTTTGTTGTTTTTTCCGATGCAAATATAGAATATTGATATAAATGAAATAAGCAAAAATCATGCAGAAGAGCTATGCAAATCGTGCAATGAACGATTTACATACTCTAAATAAAATATTTATTCTTATTTTTGAGCTGATAATTGAAACAAATAAGCACGAGTTATGAAAAAACACATTGCTTCTACTTTATTTTTATCCTTGTTGTCCATTCTTCAATTGACAGCCCAGTCTCATTCTGTAAAACGACTGGGAATAGAACAAGGATTATCCAATAATTATGTAGTCAGTATTACACAAGATAAACAAGGCTTTTTATGGTTTGCTACAGAAGAAGGACTTAATAAATTTGACGGCACCCGCTTCATTACTTATTATAAAAATGATTTGCCACATAACAATCAGGGAATCACCGGCAACGAACTCAACCGGGTGTATGCTGATTCCAAACGTCCCATCATTTGGATAGCCACTCAACGAGACGGACTAAATGCATACAATTATGACGAACAAACATTTACCGCCTACCAACATAACCCGGAAAATCCACACAGCCTGATTACAAATGATGTAACGGATATCTCTCCTTCCACCCAAAACGATGATGGTTTATGGGTCAGCACCTATTATAGAGGTATAGAATATCTAAATATTAATAATGGGCAATTCACACATTATAATAAGAGTACGGTGCCTAGTCTGCCCTCCAATCAGACATGGACAGTATTGGACGGAGGAGACAACAATTTGTATATCGGCCATGTTGGAAGCGGATTCAGTATTTTTTCTCTCAAAGATAAAAGCGTAAAGAATTTCCAGAATGAAACGGGAAATCCGGCAAGTTTGCCCGGTAATGATGTGTTTTGTATCATAAAAGATGCAAACGGTAACATCTGGTTAGGAACAAATAATGGATTGGCTCTATACAATGCTGCTAATGAAAACTTTATCACATTCAGAAATAATAAGAATGACAAGTATGCCACTTTATGCAGTCGCATATTATCTATCCGGCAATTAAAAGATAATAGGCTCTGGATTGCTTCAGAGCTCAATGGTATTGCCATATTAAACCTGAAACAGGGTATGTTTCTCTCGCCAGAGGAGCTTTCTATTGAATACATACAGGAGGGTGATGATAGTCGAAGCCTCTCTAATGCAAGCGCTCGATGTATATTCCAGGATTCTTTCGACAATATCTGGATAGGAACATGGGGAGGAGGCATCAACTTTATTAGTAGTAAACCTCCTTTGTTCACCACGTTAAGCTATTCTCCGATTCCAAACAATGAAAACAGCCTAAACAACAAAGTAGCCAGCAGTCTTTGTATGGACAGACAAGGACGGGTTTGGATCGGAACAGATGGAGGAGGTATTAATGTATTTGAAGGAGAGAAACGTATTGCTATTTATAGAAAAGAGAGTGGGGACATTCCTTCGAATTTTATATTAGCTTCTTTACAAGATTCAAAAGGGAATTTATGGTTCGGTTCCTACCAAGGAGGAATCAGCTATTATGATAGCCGGAATAAAAGATTCCGTTCCATCTCCCTCATGGGACAATCTAATCTAGACGTCCGTACGATCTATGAAGATGCCCAGCATAACATTTGGGTAGGATATAGTGGAGGAATTGTTGTATTAAACCCTCTAACCATGAAGATTATACAGCATTACAATACAGATAATAGCGAACTGCACAGTGATTTTATACGTTCTATAGCCCAAGATGAGAAAGGACGTTTTTGGATTGGAACTTTCGGAGACGGACTTGGCATATACACCCCGGACTTACAAAAAATCAAGACGTTCACTCAAAGAGATGGCTTTTGTTCTAACACCATCAATCAGATCATACAAGATAAACAAAAAAGAATGTGGATAGGAACGGGAGAAGGATTAGTTTGTTTCCTGTCGACTAATGAACTGAATTACAAAACTTACCAACGAAAAGATGGCTTAATCAATACCAATATCTGTGCAATAACAGAAGATAAAAAAGGGAATATCTGGTTTAGCAATAATAAAGGTATCAGTTGCTATGTTACGAATAAAGACTGTTTTTATAACTATGGCCACTCTGACGATGTTCCGGCAGGAAGTTTCTCAAGCGGTTGTGTAACACAAAGTAAGAATGGACAGATTTATTTCGGTTCTATCAATGGAGTATGTTGTTTCAATCCTGACATTACCATGAATGAACAACCGGCCCCAATGGCAATTGTCACAGAGATGAAAATACTGGGCCGGTTGAGTAATCTGGAAAACAATGATATGATTATCAATCTCTCCAAAGGATCAAACGTTGAATTGAGTCATGCACAAAATAGCTTCGGAGTGAGATTCAACGTTCAAAACTATTCTCTCGTCAATCAAGTAGAGTATGTTTATATGCTGAAAGGGCTCGAAAACTCGTGGTACACCGTCAATGAAAGTAACAATGTCACTTTCCGCAACATTCCCCCGGGAAAATATGAATTCTTCATCAAAGCGCGAGTACATAATCAGGAATGGCCGGAAGAAGCCACTTCCCTGACCATCCGTATCAATCCGCCTCTCTGGTTGACGTGGTGGGCAAAACTTATCTACATCCTGGTATCTATCAGCATCATTTATCTTATCTTGCATGCTTACAAAAAGAAGTTAGATCTGGAAAGTCTTTATACTTTGGAAAAGAAAAACCACGAGCAGGAACAGGAATTAAATCAGGAACGCTTGCGTTTCTATACCAATATCACGCATGAGCTACGTACCCCTCTGACCTTAATCCTCGGCCCTCTCGAAGATATGCAGAAAGAGGCATCGCTTCCTGCAAAACAAGCCCAGAAACTATCAGTTATCCATCAGAGCGCACTACGTTTGCTCAATCTAATCAATCAGATACTGGAGTTCCGAAAGACGGAGACACAAAACAAGAAATTGTGTGTCAGCAAAGGGAACATTGCCCCTCTGATTTATGAAATAGGGCTTAAATACAAAGAGTTAAATCAAAATACCAAAATTGATTTCCGGATTCAGATAGAAAAAGAAGAAATGTTTCTTTTCTTCGATAAAGAAATCATCACGATTGTTTTGGACAATCTGATTTCCAATGCTATCAAATATACGGAACAAGGGCGCGTAACACTAAGTTTGCATCAGACCATGCGTAATGAGGTAGCTTATACGGAAATTAAAGTCAGTGATACAGGGTACGGAATTTCCGCCGAGGCCCTGCCACATATTTTCGACCGCTATTATCAGGAAAGCGGTAAGCATCAGGCATCCGGTACAGGTATCGGGCTGGCTTTAGTGAAGAATCTCGTCACCTTACATGAAGGGGAAATCCGTGCAGAAAGCGTCCAAAATGAGGGAAGTACGTTCTATATCAGTTTACTGACGGATAATATCTACCCCAATGCCTTACATGCAGATTCTACAGAACCGGTTCAAGAGGAGATGAATCAGAATACGGAGCTGGAATATTCACAAGAAGCGACATTAGATACCGGTAAACCAATCCTATTGATTGTAGAAGACAATGAAGAAATACAGAAATACATAGTTGAATCCTTCACCGACTCGTTCGAGGTAATCACGGCCAACAACGGAGAAGAAGGAAAACAACAAGCCCTTAGCCGTATCCCCGATATTGTAGTCAGCGATATTATGATGCCTGTGATGGACGGCATCACTTTATGTAAGCAATTAAAAGATGATGTGCGCACCAGCCATATTCCTATTATCCTGCTGACAGCCAAAGATTCTCTGCAAGATAAAGAAGAAGGATATGAAGTAGGAGCCGATTCTTATCTGACGAAACCTTTCAGTGCTTCTCTGTTACGTAGCCGAATCAATAATCTGCTTGATTCAAGGAAAAAGTTAGTTGCCCAATTCCAGGCGCAATCTACCCCGGGAAATCAAATAGATTTAAGTGAAAAGCGTATAGTAATTGCCGAAGCTTTAAGCAAATTAGATAATGAGTTTATCGAAAAAATCACCCTTTTAATCGAGGAAAACCTTTCTTCAGAGAAGATTGATATTAACTATCTATCTGATAAAATGTGCATGAGCGGTTCCACCCTTTACCGGAAAATGAAAGCACTTACAGGACTCTCGACCAACGAATATATCCGGAAAGTGAAAATGGAGAATGCAGAACGTTTGCTGCTTGAAGGGAAGTTCAATATCTCTGAAATAGCCTATAAAGTAGGAATGAACAGTACGGGATATTTCCGCCAATGCTTTAAGGAAGAATTTGGTGTCTCTCCTTCAGATTACCTGAAACAAATTAAACAATCTTGAGAAAGGAAGATGTATCAGAAGTAGAATTTACTTTCATGTTGCTCTGTCATTCAGAACAATAATGAAAAATCTCTTCTGATACCTCCCAATAGGAAATTTAGCGACCTGTGGGGGAGGTCATTTCCTTAATTCTTCAACCATCGCTTTGAGCAATGATTTAGAATCATCCAGTGGCAAATCCGTGGCTAAATCCCAACTCATCATGCCTTTCAGTCCTTGCTTCATCGCATAACGGGTCTTAGTGCGGATATTGTCCTGTCCGTCAAACACATATTTCTCTCCCTTATATATTACTTCATTTTGTGCAGGCTCCGTAATCAGTCCCTCTTGTACAAAACTGAAATAAGCCTCTGTCTTCTTCGAATTATCTTTTGTCACACCATAGAAAGGAACTCCCACCACCAGTTTCTCTTTGGGAATGCCATACTTCAGTACCATCTGAATATCCGAATCATATTTCTCTACCGGAAAACGAACCGGTGAAGGACCGTAACATTGGAGTGAAATAAAATCAACGGCTTCAATGGCTTCTTTACTAATCTTATAACAAACAGGATGCAGAGATACGCTAAATAGATATTGATCTCCCAGCACCTCCCGCATCTTCACGATAGCCAGGCTATAATCTTTGTATTCTTTCTCATTCTCCGCCCACTCAAAATCAAGATCAATGCCATCCAGCTTATTCTTTTCCAGTACAGTCTTTATATTCTTTGCAAATGCCGTACGAGCAGCCTCATCAGCCACCATCGCTTTCCACTCGCCACTGGAAGCTCCCAGACGTATTTTCGTTTTTGTACCTTTTACTTTTGCACGAACCGATTTAATCAATCCTTCCCAAGTTGTCACCCCTTTTCCTTGAAATGCACGCGGATTTTCAAATGAAAGTGATCCGTCTTTATTAGGATGAACATTCAAGAAAATAAGGTCGTCACTTGCCCGCAGACTTTCAGTTGCGACACGTCCCCGGTTGTAGAAATTTCCACGCACATAAGAACTTACAAAGAAGTTTTGTTGTGCATGAATAGATACGCCAAGCAACAAAAAAAGGAAAAATGTAAATTTTCTCGGTAGTAGCATAATGATTAATAATTAATGGATTACAGGCACAAAAATAGGTAACAACTGTACAAAATGATGTTCAAAAATCACTATATTACTTCCAAAAATCAACATAAAGGTATCTGAATGAAAGCTGAAAAGAGGAGGGCGTTTGATAAAACGTTAGGAAAAACAAAATAAAGTCTGTTTCTTTGTGCACTAAACTGAGATGCATACTGTATAATAAGCAACTTATTAACTATGAATAACCCACAACGTATCAGCAATGAGCAAGAGATACTAAAATTAGTATCTGAAGGCAATTCGGATGCCTTCCGTACGTTGTATATGCACTACTATGACCGGTTATTCCAGTTTGCCATGATGTTTCTTCGTTCAGAACCCGCTTCGGAAGATGTGGTGGAAGATGTTTTCTATAATTTATGGAAAGATCGACACATGCTTACCTCTATTCCCAATTTCCATCCATACATTTATCAGGCAATACGTAACGGATGCCTGAACGTACTAAAGAGCGGATATATATCGAAAAGAGACGATATTCCCGAAACGGAACTACAAGTAAGCATCTCTACGCATACCCCTCTCGACGAACTATCCTATAAAGAACTACACAAAGCAGTAAAACAAGCTATTACTGCACTGCCGGAACGTTGCCGCATTATTTTCAAGATGGCAAAAGAAGATGAAATGAGCCACCGTGAAATAGCAGAGGCTCTTGACGTAAAAGTCTGCACCGTAGAACGGCAAATTTTAATCGCTAAAGCTAAGATAAAAGAAGCAATTCAGCCGTTTCTGGAAAAAATTTAAAAAAAAGTGCTTTTTCCTTTTAGTAGTTTGACACCTTCAGTTTTCTATATAGTATAAAGCTTTAGAAAACGAAAGAAAATGCGCATTAGAAAAGAAGAAGAAACTGACAAATTGGATGAGTTGATTGACGGCATTGAGCTGCATTCACCCCGTCCTCCCAAAGAACATTCGGCAGAGAAGTCATTCTCCCGCCTGATGGCACGAATTCAACCCGACAATAACTCGATTGACATTTTCCGCCAGCGTGCCAACCGCTACCGGATATGGATGGCAGCCGCTACGGTGGCTATGCTAATCGCAATGAGCGGATGGCTGTATAATATCGTATCGGATAGTGAACCTGCATTTATTGTAGCAAGCAACAATACCGGTATTGTACAGAAGGTAACACTCCCCGACGGAACGATTATCAACCTGAATACTTGCTCCCGATTGACTTATCCGGAAAGTTTTTCAGGAAAATCAAGGGAAGTATTTCTTGATGGTGAGGCTTACTTTGATGTAGCACACGACAAACGCCATCCATTTATTGTACGTGCCGGGGAATTGAAGATCAGAGTACTGGGAACAAAGTTCAATGTAAATGCAAGCACGCTGGTTCCGCAGATTACGGCAACTCTGATAGAAGGTTCCATTGAAGCCGTTACCGGGAAAAAGAACATACTGATGAAGCCCAACCAGCAACTGAAGTATGATACCAGCAGCGGTAGAGTATCACTTACGGAATTGACAAACGCCAGTCGCGAGATACGATGGACACAGAATGTATGGGTACTTTCCGATACTCCCCTGTTAGACATCTGCCAACGCCTGGAACAGCAATTCAATATAAAGATTATTATTATGAATGATGAATTGATAGGTAAATCTTTCACAGGAGAGTTTTATACAAACGAATCATTGGAGTCAATCTTAAAGACTATGCAGATCAGTACTCCGTTTGAATATGAATACAAAGGAAAGAATATAATATTAAAATAACAAGATTGTAAAACATTAAAACCGAAAAGCCTATGGTATAATACTGTAAAAGCACAAAAAAAAGCGAGAAAATAGTACCAGTATTTCCTCGCTTTCAAGACTTTGTAAAAATCATGGCAGTGCTCTCATTGCCACAATCCTTAATTTCTAATTTATAAAAGTATGACAAACTTAAGAAAGTACCAAATTTCTTATCAAAAATGTTGCCACACTTCCATAAAAGCGCTTCAAAAAAGCATTTATGCGGCAATATTACTTTTAATGATTCCCGGTTTTGCGCTCGCACAGACAACCAAGCGAGACATCCAGCTCAACTTCACGAATGCTCCTATGACTAAAGTGTTTGAAAGTATCGAGAAGCAAAGTGAATACTCTTTCTTTTACAACAATGACATTAATACAAGTCAAAGAACTTCAATACAAATTACTTCGAATAATATCAATCAAATCGTAAGTACTCTATTGAAAAACACAACTATTGATTTCCGTATTTCGGATAAACGTATCGTCCTGTTCCAGAAACAAGCGGCAGAAGAACAAAAGAAAGCCTACACCGTTACGGGCGTAGTGAGCGATGGCTCGGAACCGGTCATCGGTGCTTCTATCTCCACTAAGGATGGTAAAGGAACGATTACTTCCATCGATGGTGATTTCCGTTTGGAAAATATACATATCGGTGACGTACTAACGATATCTTATGTCGGTTATCAAACTCGTAATATCGTATTCAACGGTCAGTCAAGACTGAATATTTCCTTAACAGAGGAAGCGACCGCACTGGAACAAGTAGTGGTAACCGCTTTGGGTATCAAACGTTCGGAGAAAGCATTGAGTTACAACGTACAGCAATTATCTTCTGATGATATCACTACCGTAAAAGACGCGAACTTTATGAACTCGCTGACCGGTAAAGTGGCAGGTGTAACCATCAACTCTTCCGCATCGGGTGCAGGTTCTGCCGCCCGCGTAGTCATGCGTGGCGTGAAGTCAATCACTAAATCAAACAACGCACTTTACGTTATCGACGGTATTCCTATGTTCAATGTAGTAAACGAATCTACAGATACAGGGCTACTGACAGATCAGCCGGGTAGTGATGCCGTAGCCGACATTAACCCGGAAGACATTGAATCAATCAATATGCTGACAGGTCCTGCCGCTGCCGCACTTTACGGTAATGCCGCCGCTTCGGGTGTAGTACTTATCAATACAAAGAAAGGAACGAAAGATAAGACGAACATCAGTGTATCGAGCAGTACTACTTTCTCCAACCCTACCATGTTGCCTAAAATGCAAAACAAATATGGTAATAAAGACGGTGTATTCGCCAGTTGGGGTGACGTCGTAAACAGCAACTACGACCCTGAAAAGTTCTTCCGCACAGGTGTGAATACCATCAATTCGATATCACTCTCCACAGGTACATCAAAGAACCAGACGTACGTTTCAGTTTCGGCAACCAACTCGACAGGTATTCTTCCGAACAACAAGTACGAACGCTACAACGTATCGGGACGCAATACCGCTACTTTCCTGAATGACAAACTTACATTGGATTTCGGAGCTAACCTGATTTTCCAGAATGACAGGAATATGACAGCACAGGGACGTTACTTCAATCCGCTGACTGCTCTCTACCTATTCCCGCGCGGAGAGAATTTCGAAGCTATCCGTATGTACGAGCGTTACAACGAAGGACTGGGTATCTACGAACAATACTGGCCTTACGACACGCAAAGTATGGAATTACAGAATCCATACTGGACGATGAATCGTATTGTTCGTGAAAACAAGAAGAAACGTTTCATGACCAACGCGTCCCTGAAATGGAATATCATTGACGGAATCGACATCACCGGACGTCTGAAATATGACAAGACGGATATGCGTTCGACTGACAAACGTCATGCCTCAACCATCGAACAGTTCGCCAGTCCTTATGGTGGCTACTATGATATTCATAAATCATACAGCAGCTTCTATGGAGATATCATGTTGAATATTTCCAAGACATTCAACGATAACATGTGGTCTTTCAATGCCAACATCGGTGCATCTATCAACGACCAGAGAGAAGAGCAAATAGGACATGGCGGTAATCTGGAAGGTATTTACAACTTCTTTGCCATACACAATATAGATACATCCGCCAAGTACAGGAGAATCCAGTCAGGATATATCCAGCAATCGCAAGGCGTGTTTGTCAATGCGGAAGTAGGTTACAAAAGCATGCTGTATATGACTGTTACGGGACGTAACGACTGGGAATCACAGTTGGCATATTCCGAAGCCTCTTCGTTCTTTTATCCTTCCGTAGGTTTATCGGGAATTATCTCAAGTATGGTGAAATTGCCGGACTGGCTTTCATATCTGAAAGTACGTGGCTCATATACAGAAGTCGGAACCTCGTTTGAACGTTTCATTACGCGTCCGTCTTATGAGTTTAATATCGCTTCCGGAAAATGGATATCTACCTCCATCTATCCGGTACGTAACTTAAAACCGGAAAAGACCCGTTCATGGGAAGTCGGAGTCAACTCAAAATGGTTGAACAATCGTCTTTCATTTGATTTGACCTATTATCGGTCGAGCACTATCAACCAAACCTTTACTGCCGATCTTTCTGTTTCGTCCGGATATTCCAAAGCATATATACAGAGTGGTAATGTCCGCAACGAAGGTATGGAAATCGCTTTAGGTTACAGTGACAAATGGGGTGGATTCTCTTGGGACAGCAACCTGACGTTCTCCTGGAACCAGAATAAAATCATTAAATTGACCGAGGGTTCCGTGAATCCGATGACCGGAGAACCGATTACCAAGGACAATTATGAAATGGGACAACTGGGTAATCTTGATGCTCGCGTCAAATTATACAAAGGTGGCTCTATCGGCGACGTGTACGCCACTCACCGCATCAAGAGGGATGGCAATAACAACATCTATGTTTCACAAGAAGGAAAAATTGAAATCGAATCCGTTGAGGAATTCAAACTGGGTTCTATCCTGCCGAAATCAAACATGGGATGGAGCAACAACTTCTCATACAAAGGTGTAAACCTGGGAGTGACACTGACTGCACGATTCGGCGGTATTGCCTTGTCAGGCACACAGAGCACGCTTGACCAGTATGGAGTTTCGCAAGTAACCGCCGACTATCGCGATGCCGGTGGTATCTCCACCAATTACGGATATGTAGACACTGAAAAATATTTCGATACAGTAAAAGGATACGCCGCTTATTATACATACAGTGCTACCAACGTACGCTTGTCTGAACTGAACCTCAGTTACACATTACCTCAAAAATGGTTCCGTGACAAACTCAGGATGACTGTCGGATTAGTCGGCAAGAATCTTTGGATGATTTATTGTAAAGCGCCTTTCGACCCGGAAGCAACTGCATCAACACAATCTAACTACTATCAAAGTTATGATTACTTTATGCAGCCTACTACACGTAACATCGGATTTAGCGTAAAACTTAATTTCTAAACAGAGAAGAACCATGAAAAAGATAACTCAATTTATATGTTCAGTACTACTGGTACTACTCGTGTGCAATTGTACAGGAAAATTTGAGGACTATAACACCAACCAATACCAGCCCCCTGTATTGAACTCCCGGTTGTTATTTGCACAGCTCATTACTTGTATGTCTTCCACAGAAGAAAACCCCTCCCAGCGAAATATTACTTTCTGGGCAGGACCATTCGGGGGGATGCTGACTCCAACCAGCAGTTGGAGCAGAAGCCAGCACTTCTATACCTATAACGTAGATGACGCCTGGAATAAATGGTCTGTCGACTGGTATTTCAAGAATTTCTACCCTAACTATTTCTCCATCGAACGTTTTTCAGAAGCATCAGGCCATTATTATGCGCTTGCCAAAATCATGCGGGTACACATCATGCAGATTATCGCCTCCATGCAAGGGCCGCTTCCTTATACTAAGGTGGAAAGCGGACAGTACTCCGTAGGATATGACAGTGAAGAAACGGCTTGGAAGGCAATGATTGATGATTTGAACTACAGCATCGATGTGCTTACTTCACTGATGAATACCGACCCGAGTTTTAACGAACTGACCACAGAAGACCGTATCTATCAGGGAGACTATAAAAAATGGATAAAATTTGCCAACTCACTGAAGTTGCGCATAGCTATCCGTATCAGCAATGCTGTTCCTGAATATGCGCAGGAAATAGCAGAAAAAGCCGTAGCACATCCATATGGAGTGATGGACAGTAATGATTGCGATGCTTACGACAATATTGGATCGACCAACTTCAAAAACGGACTCGCAAGCGTCAATTCGTGGGGCGAAGTTCGCGCCAATGCCTGTATCGTCTCTTTCATGAACGGATATGGTGACCCGCGCCGTGAAGCATACTTCACCAAGACAACAGTATCTCCCGAGTACGAATATCTCGGCGTGCGTTCGGGAATCAGTGGTATCACAACCGGCATGTTCTCCACCTATTCCACAGTCAAAGTAGAAACCAAGACTCCTATGCTGATATTCAACGCTGCCGAAGTAGCCTTCCTAAGAGCAGAAGGTGCCTTGAAAGGATGGACTATGGGAGGAACAGCAGAAGAATTCTATAAAAAAGGCATCCAGTTATCATTCAACGAACACAGTATATCAGGAGCTGACACATACATAGCTAACAGCGTTAATGTTCCGGCAGATTATATATGCCCGTTGAACTCTGCTTATAATTACACCAATCCGTGCAAATTACCGGTAGCCTGGAATCCTGCTACTACCACCAGCGCCAAAGAAGAGAACCTGGAACGTATTCTGACACAGAAAATGATTGCCAACTTCCCGATTGGAAATGAAACTTGGGCTGATTTCCGTCGTACCGGATATCCTGCCGTGTTCCCTGCCTATGACAATCTCTCTACACAAGGTGTCACGAAAGAACGCCAGCAACGCCGTCTGCGTTTCTCTGAAGACGAATACGCAAGTAATGGGGATAATGTAACAGAAGCTTGTTCTTTCCTGTCGAACGGACAAGACACAGATGCTACCGACCTATGGTGGGCTAAGAAAAACTAATCTGATTGATTATTAAAAATAAAAACAACATGAAAAAAATATTCATTATATTATTTGCAGCATTCCTGGCAACTAATTTCTTTAGTTGTGATGACTGGACTGATATGGATACCAAGAACTTCGAACCGAAGCCATTGGGTGAAGAATATTATGCAGCACTCAGAGAGTACAAGAAGAGCGATCATGCCCTTTCATTCGGATGGTTCGGAAGTTGGTCAAATCAAGGTGCAGCCTCCTTGTACTACAGTCTGAAAAGTATCCCTGACAGTGTAGATATCGTCTCCATTTGGGGCCCCTACGGTAGTCTGACAGATTATCAAAAAGAAGATTTGAAATATGTTCAAGAAGTACTGGGTACACGGGTTGTATTCACTGTTTTCTCACACAATATGGCAAATCTCCCCGGGAAATTTGAAAATATCGCCGCTAATATTCCGGCTGCTGCACAAGCGATAGCAGACACTATTCACAAATACGGCTACGATGGTATCGATTTCGACCATGAATGTAGTGGTTCTGACTTGTTTTACGATAAGGACAACATGACTGCCTTATTAAAAGAAACCCGTCAAAGAATCGGGACAGACAAAATCATCATGGTAGATGGCTTTGTGCATCTTATCACTGAAGAAGGATGGAAGCACGCCAATTACGCTGTAGCACAAGCATACGCAACAGGTTCCCCTACCAGATTACAAGAAAGATTTGACCGGGTAAAGCAGTATATAGGTTCCAATCGTTTCATTGTCACCGAGAACTTTGAAAGTTACGCCGCTAATGGCGGGGTGAATTTCAAAGATCCCGAACGGGGAACGATACCTTCACTATTGGGAATGGCCTATTGGAATCCAGACGAAGGCCGTAAAGGAGGAATAGGAAGTTTCCACATGGAGTACGAGTATTCCAGGAATTACAAATACTTGCGTCAAGCTATTCAAATCATGAACCCTGCCAAAAAATAAAATGATATGAGAAAGAATAAAATATATACATTATTTGCCGGAGCATTCACTCTTATAGCCTTAATGGGCTGTAAGCAAGAATATGAACCGATAGAGAACCGTATTTACATCAATGAAGCTGCTTTCAAGAATGTAAAGAGCTTGCCCATCAACGTCAGTGAAAAAACAGTGACAGACTTCACAGTCCGCATAGGCGACATTATGGGGAAAGATGTTCAAGCCACACTGGCAGTAGATGAAAGTCTGCTACAAGAATACAACAAGAAAATGAATCTTGACTATGCTGTATTACCAGCCGACAAGTACTCGTTTGAAAAAGAGGTCATTATCGAAAGCGGAAAGACTATGGCCAAACCGACTGTAGTAACTATCAGTCCTTATGAAGCTGCCGAAGGAGTGAAATATGCATTGCCTATCAGAGTGATAAGCGACGGCAGTGTCCAGGAAGAGATACAGGGAGCCAGTTACATTTTATTACTTGATAAACCATGGACTCAGTTTACTCCTTACCTGGGTAGAGGAGGGGGATTCAAATCTGAGAACGTGACAACTCTCTCGATGGATTATTTCACGATAGAATTTTGGATATGGATGGCCGATTTCGGTTATAACAACCAATGTGTCATCGACTGTTCTGCCTTCTACATTCGTTTGGGTAATGCCAATAACCAGATCACGAAAGATCAGATGCAAATCAATATCTTTGGTAAGAGCGCAGAAAACAACAAAGGATTTTTCACGAAATTCAATTTCCAAAAGAAAACCTGGACACATGTAGCCATGGTATACGACCAAAGCAAATGTCATTTCTACGCAAACGGCGAGAAAGTGCAAGATGTAGAAGCCACCGGTGTACCTGCTGACATCACATCAATCACATTCTTTAATGGCAACACTTCAAATGAACACATGATGGGACAAGTCCGGCTGTGGAACAGGGTTCTCACACAAGCAGAAATTCAGAGTAATATGGGCGGACCTGTCACAGTCAGTCCAAGTCTCATCGGTTATTGGAAAATGGACGAGGGTCAAGGTAATGTTGTATATGACAGTTCCGGCAACAAGAATGATGCCACCATAGCTACAGGTTCAATCACAGAATGGAGAGCCGACCAATGTTTCACAAAGAAAAACTAATCCACTTTATCAGAAGCATCCATTCTGAATAAATGAAGTTTTTTTGTAAAGAAACTGTATTATATAAATAACATTCACTATCTTTAGACGTGAATTAAGTAGCCTCTGCGGATTTCGTCAATTCGTTTACCTACTTAATTCGCGTCTAAAACATTATAAGACACTTTTAAATAGAACAATACAACCATTGTTAACATGAAACCAGCCATCCAGTATTCATTTATATCCTGCTGTCTACCGTTGGCATTCAGCCCATTAACCGCCGAGTGTCAATCGACTGCCAAAGAGCTCCCTCAACAGCCCAATGTACTTTTCATCTTGACGGACGACCTGCAGGCGTCTTCCATCCATGCTTTGGGAAACGAAGATGTATATACACCCGCCATCGACAGCCTGATTGCCGAAGGTGTCACATTCACAAACACGTACACTAACGGTGCTTTATGCGGAGCCTTGTCCATGCCTAGCCGGGCCATGCTCATGACAGGGCGCGGACTATACAACATTCAATCCGATGGTATGAAAATTCCGAAAGCACATACCACCTTCCCGCAACAATTCCGCCGACATGGTTACCGTACCTTTGCCACCGGAAAATGGCACTCGGACAAAGCCGCATTCAACCGTTCCTTTCAGGAGGGAGACAACATCTATTTCGGTGGAATGCATCCTTATGAACAGAACGGCCACTGTTCGCCACACCTCAACCATTACGACTCCACAGGGGTATATGGACCGAAAACGAAATTCACAGGAGAAGAATTCTCTTCCAAAATGTATGCAGACGCAGCCATCCGGTTTCTTCAAAAGCAAAAAGGAGATAAACAACCTTTCCTGGCTTACGTGGCTTTCACCTCTCCACACGATCCGCGCAACCAACTCCCCAACTACGGTCGGAAATATAGCCCCGACACACTGGATGTCCCCCGCAACTTTCTTCCCAAACATCCGTTTAATAACGGTGAAATGAGAGTACGCGACGAATTACTGCTACCGGCACCACGCACCGAACAGCAGATACAAAAAGAACTGTCCGATTACTACGGCATGATAAGTGAAGTGGATGTACAGATAGGACGTATCATGGAAGTATTGCGCGCAACGGGACAAGCAGAAAACACCATCGTCGTCTTTGCCTCAGACAATGGACTGGCAGTAGGACGACACGGCTTATTGGGTAAACAGAACCTCTATGACCATAGCGTCAAAGTGCCGCTCACCATCATAGCCCCTTCATACAAAAACCGAAAAGGAGAAAAGAACCAATCACTGTGCTATCTGCACGACATTGCCCCGACTCTCTGCGAGCTGGCAAATATCCCCCTGCCGGAAAGTATGAACGCCCAGTCGCTCTATCCCGTACTGGAAGACTCTGGGACAACGCACCGTAAAGAGCTGTTCCTAGCTTACTCCAACATCCAGCGGGCATTTGTCAACGACTCCTACAAATACATCATTTATCACGTGAATGGAAAGATAACCGAACAACTGTTCGATCTTCAAAAAGATCCGTTGGAAATGCATAACTTACTGACCGAGAAGAGAGAAGAAGCGAATAAATTGAAAAAGCAACTGGCTTTCCGCATGGAAGAGGAAGATGATTTCTGCAACCTGAACGATCCTAACTGGTGGCAGGACGGTCATAAACTGACTTTTAAAGAAATGCAACAATTATATATTTATGAATAAACTACTATTAACTGGGATTCTGACAGCAGGAACAGCTACTCAAATCCTGAATGCCCAAACAGCCGGACAAGAAAACCGACAAAAGGACGAACAACGTCCCAACATTCTCTTTATTCTAAGCGATGACCATACCTCGCAAGCATGGGGTATTTACGGTGGAGTACTGGCAGATTATGCCTATAACAACAATATCCGCCGGCTCGCCAACGAAGGTGTAGTCCTCGATAATTGTTTCTGCACCAATTCTATCTCTGCCCCCAGCCGTGCCAGCATCCTGACCGGACTATACAGTCACCAGAACGGACTTTACACACTGGCAGATTCATTGGACACTTCGATCCCTACACTGGCAACCGTCCTGCAAGCCAACGGCTACCATACGGGACTTGTCGGAAAATGGCATATCAAGTCACAACCACAGGGATTCGACTACTACTCCATCTTCCACGACCAGGGAGAATATCGTGATCCGACTTTCATCGAAAGCACTGACCCTTGGCCGGGCAACCGGAACTTTGGTCAACGGGTACTTGGTTTCTCTACCGATCTCGTCACACAAAAAGCAATCCGGTGGATGAAACAGCAGGACGGAAAACAACCTTTCTTGATGTGCTGCCACTTCAAAGCCACTCACGAACCTTATGATTATCCGATACGTATGGAACATCTTTACGACGGCGTCACTTTCCCCGAACCGGAAAACCTGTTGGACTGGGGACCGGAAACAAACGGACGTTCTTTTATCGGACAAAAACTGGAAGAGCTGGTACGCCGCTGGCGAACAGCTTCGAAAGATCCCGACAAATGGTGGTGCCGCTATCCCGGACTGCCATTCAGCACGGAAGGTATGCAACGAACCACCGCCAGACGAGCAGCTTATCAGAAACTGATCCGTGACTATATGCGTTGTGGAGCCACCGTCGACGACAACATCGGCAAACTCCTGAAAGCACTGGACGAAATGGGAATTGCCGATAACACCATCGTAGTGTATGTATCCGACCAAGGCTATTTCTTAGGCGAACATGGTTTCTTCGACAAACGAATGTTCTATGAAGAATCAGCCCGTATGCCTTTCGTGATTCGCTACCCCAAAAAGATTCCTGCAGGACAACGTCTGAAAGACCTCGTATTAAATGTCGACTTTGCACCGACACTGGCAGAATTCTCCGGAGTAAAGATGGATAATGTACAGGGACGCAGCTTTGTCGACAACCTCGAAGGAAAGACCCCGTCAGACTGGCGAAAAGAAATCTATTATCGCTACTGGACCAATCATGCCATTCGTCCGGCACATTTTGCCATCCGTTCAGACCGGTACAAGCTCATTTTCTACTATGCAAAGAACCTGGGCATGACCGACACGGAAAACTTCGAATTTACACCTGCATGGGATTTCTACGATTTACAGAATGATCCGCACGAGAATCATAATCTTTATAATGATCCGAAGTACGCATCAATCATCAAACAAATGAAGAAAGATTTATTGAGACTTCGCAAAGAAACAGGAGATACGGATGATAAGTATCCTGAAATGCAAACAGTCCTTGAGAAGTTCTACTACAAGTAAGAAAATATAATTAGGCACAAATGAGTTGTCTGACACCCGGGTCTTGGTAGTGGTGCCTGTTGCACAACTCAATCATCGTATCAATTATCTCAAAATCTT
>NZ_QSUR01000053.1:0-29482 GCF_003439055.1 Bacteroides sp. OM05-10AA | reverse complement strand
ACGATAAAAAGCACATTTTCGTAATGCAACTCCTGCTCGCGAATCACGTCATAGCCTGTATCCGCAAAGAAACTTTGCAAACGTCGGAAGAAAGAGTCATAGTCACCGGAACGTATTTCACGGACAAACTTCTGAATTTCAAAAGGAGACTCCACCTTATTTACGTTCGCATAATAAGGAAGTAAGAAACGGACAAACCCCTCTTCCACTTCACGATTCGGAAAACCTAAACGGTATATGCCAAACTCTTCGTCATACCCCTTAATGGTGAGATATCCGCTCTGATAAATCACTGGAATGGGATTACTAGATTCCGAGTCGATACTGTTCAACACCTGTTCGTCTGTTTCCTCATGAGCCATCCGTTCCAAATCATAGTGATGCTTCTTCAAC
The DNA here is from genome assembly GCF_003439055.1 of Bacteroides sp. OM05-10AA. Lineage (NCBI taxonomy): Bacteria > Pseudomonadati > Bacteroidota > Bacteroidia > Bacteroidales > Bacteroidaceae > Bacteroides > Bacteroides sp. OM05-10AA. Next base: position 29,089 of record NZ_QSUR01000053.1, on the reverse strand, counting down.
AAGTTCACCAGATAAGTGGGTGTCCCCGTCTCAAACCAGTAGCTGCCGAACTTCATCTTATCAAACGTGTTCAACAGACTGAAAGGGTTATAGATTCCAATAGTATGTTCCACAAAGTGGTAACCATCATAACATTCTTTCAATTCTGCGCACACCTGCTCATAACTCATCTTCTGCTTTTCTGCCAACTGATGCAATTCCTCCTCCAGATTGTCATGTATTTCTTTCTCCGTGATACCGCAAATATCCACAAAGCGTTCATCCATTGAAATATCCTTCAAGTTATTCAAGTCACTGAATACGCTCACCTTGCCAAATTTTGTCACCCCAGTCAGCAACGCAAACTTGATGCAGCCGTCTTTCGTTTTCAAAGCCCCGTAGAAAGGCTTCAATGTATCCCGGAATTGCTTCTGTAAGTCCTCATTGCCAATTGCCTGCAACATCGGCTTGTCATATTCATCCACCAGAATAACTACCCGTTGTCCGGTCTTTTCATAAGCGCGTTCTATAATACCGGCAAAGCGTAGAGAGAACGAACGCTCCGATGGTTCGGCACCATAAAGTTTTTCCCAAGCAGTCAACGATTTATCCAAAATATTATCCAGACTCTCCGGAACATCATACTTCTCAATATTAAGGTCGAGATGCAAAATTGGATGTTCTATCCAATCTTTTTCGAGCTTCTCCACCATCAGTCCAGCAAATAGTTCCTTCTTCCCTTGAAAATATGCTTCCAGGGTAGAGATCAGCAGACTCTTTCCAAAACGGCGCGGACGACTCAAAAAGTAATAACTCCCCGTCTTTACCATCTGATACATCAAGGCCGTTTTATCAACATAGAAATAACCATCTTGACGGATTTTCTCGAAGTTCTGGATACCAATAGGATATATTTTATTGCTCATACATGTACAACCTTTTAATTATGGTGCATACAAATATACAGCTTTCATTCTATAACACAAAGCTAGCAGTGATTTTAATTCTATGATAGAAGAAACTTTTAGATGAGCTATATTCAGGAACAGAAGATGTTATCTTGTGTATAAGGAAAAGTGAAAGGATTTATTTCTATAAATTTTAAATAGAAATAAAGTATCAAACATCATACCCTCTAAAAGTAATATATCAACGATCTTCACAGACAGTTGATATATTTAGAATACATATCAGCATTTTGCCAATATGAGGGGACAGATTAGGAATATACCGCTGTATTTTTTCCCAACCTGCAGAATGTAGGGGATTCATGTGTGTAGCATGAAGTTAGGGACCTACATATTTCGTTATTATTATATGCTATTTAGACTTGTATATACCTTCATAATAGCTCTCGTAAGCACCACTGGTGACATTTTCCATCCACTCCTGATTATCCAGATACCACTGCACCGTCTTCTCGATACCCTCTTCAACCTGCAGACTAGGCTCCCAGCCTAATTCATTCTTCAGTTTCGTAGAGTCAATGACGTAGCGCAAGCCATATCCCACGTGATCCATTACATAAGTAATCAACTCCTCACTGTATCCTTCAGGATTACCCAGTAATCGGTCTACAGTCTTAATAATCACATGGATAATATCTATGTTCTTCCATTCGTTAAAGCCACCAATATTATATGTATCCGCTACCTTACCATTGTGAAAAATTACGTCTATCGCCCTTGCATGATCTACCACATAGAGCCAGTCATGCACATTCTCTCCCTTACCATACACCGGTAACGGTTTGCGATGACGAATATTGTTAATAAACAGCGGAGTCAGTTTGTCAGGAAACTGATAAGGTCCATAGTTGTTCGAACAGTGGGTCACAATAGTCGGCACACCATAAGTATCGTGAAAAGCATGTACAAAGTGATCGCTACTCGCTTTCGAAGCCGAGTAGGGTGAGTGTGGATTATACTTTGTTGTCTCTTTGAAGAACTCATCGCCATATACTTCGTGTGCTGATATATCCGAGAGCTTTCCTTCCGGGTATGTCAATCCCAACGCTCCATACACCTCGTCAGTTGAAATATGATAGAAACGCTTACCCTCATAGCCTTCCGGAAGATACTCCCAAGTTAACCTGGCAGCTTGTAAAAAAGAGAGAGTGCCAAGAACATTCGTACGAGCAAAAGTAAACGGATCTCTGATACTACGGTCCACGTGACTTTCGGCAGCTAAATGAATGACTCCATCTACATGATATTGCTTGAAAATTTTCAGCATCATTTCAAAGTCACAAATATCCGCTTTTACAAAAGTGTAGTTTGGTTTATTCTCTATATCTTTCAGATTAGTCAAATTCCCCGCATAAGTCAATTTGTCCAGGTTAATAATATGGTAATCGGGATACTTGTTCACAAATAAACGTACCACATGGCTACCAATAAATCCGGCACCACCAGTAATAACAATACTTCTTCTATTCATTAGTTACTCTTTTCCTGTGCGTCCACTTCCTCTACACTGCTCAAAACGATACCTTCATATTATTATTTAACTCTATTATTCTTCATAAAATTTCATGATAACAATTGATTTTCTATCAGTTATCTACACTACCAAAGTGATTATTATCTTTTCAACAATGCTAATACAAACTGCGGCACTTTCCATGCCATTTTCTCCAATTTCGTCAATGTAGGAGCCATACCGTGTGAAGCATACACCCGTATATCCTCATCCCACATTTTTTTACGCTTAGCACTATCAGTAGAAAGTCCTCCCATACGCATCTTTACAATATACTCCCCTAAATAAGTTGTCGTGAGTCCTCCTGTAATAAGATAGCGCAACAACAAATCGCTATCTGCTGCTATTTTATAGCTTTCGTTATAAAGTCCTAAACGATTTACCACCTCACGACGGATGTAACAGGTGGGATGCAGTGGTAACCAACCGTGACGTACTTTCCAAAGTCGATAACTACCTCCAATCCAATTGCGTACTACCTTATCAGTATTATCAGGATCCACAAAAAGTCCATCTCCATACAAAAAGTCGGCTCGAGTGATTTTCATACGCTCCACAATACGGCTTACCACCCCATTATTATAGAAAAAATCATCCGAATGCAGTAACCCTATTACATCACCTGTAGCCACACGAATTCCCTTATTGATGGCTTCATACATTCCATGATCGGGCTCCGAGATAATAGTTGAGATACAACCTTCATATTCCCTAATGATCTCTAACGAACCATCTGTACTCGCCCCATCTACAACAATAAACTCTATGTTATTATAATCCTGTGCCAAGACACTCTCTATGGCACCACGAATCGTCGCCACACGATTAAAGCACGACGTTATTATAGATACTTTCATAAAATTTATCTTTGAAAATTCCTAATCATCTAAATTATCACTTTGAGTATATCTTTGTTCATCATGAAATAAAGTGCATCTTTCCTCTAACCTCTCATATGAAAAAAATGCTTTCATTACAGTGTGTCAATATGAGCAAGGAACACTACAGATGTCACCATAACACCTTTTTTATGCAATTTGTTAATAAATAAGAAGTGCTATTTTTTTTAAATAAATTACACAACAACACATATATGTTCTATCTCAAATTGTTTGTCCACACACTTTTCTTTTTCTAATCACTACCGCAGGTACACCCTGATAAATACCATTAACCTCCGTACTTTTTGTTACCACACTGCCCACGGAAGCAATAGAATTTTTACGCATGATTACCCCCGGACATACTACCACTCTCGCACCAACCCAAACCCCATCTTCCAATGTGATAGGAGCATTCCGATAAGGCATAGAAGAATTTGTATAATCATGGTTTCCCGTAAGTAGTAAAGCTCCCTGTGAAATACATACATTACTACCAATGGTTACATAATCCAAATTGTCTATCCAGCACTGTTCTCCTAACCATACATTATTTCCTATTGTCAGTTTCCAAGGAAACTTAATGGTTACATTATTTTTTATTACCAAGCCTCGTCCAATCTTTGCACCAAAAGCACGAAGTAAAATAATCTTTATGCTCATAAATGGATTCCAAGAAGCACGTACTAACAAAGCATTAATAAAATACCATGTTATAATTTTTAGTTCACCCGCCCCCTTATCAAAATTACCTGTAGAGAATGCGCCCAAATTTACTTTATCCATTCTTTTATCATTGTTTCTGTAAAATCTGCATTACATAATGCATGGAATAAGAAATCAAAAGACTAAGTAATATAATCATTAATGCTGAAGTCGCATACGCACCCACATTTTCAAGCATTTGCATATGAACCAAATATAGCTCATAACTTAACAGACCGCATAACGCAACAAAAGGACCGACAACATACCTTGATGGAAGCATCCACAAAAACAACATCACTGATAGCCCCAAAGGAAGTTTAATTCCCAATTCAACAAAAAAATATAAGTAAGTACCAAAGTATTCCCTAACCATCGGTAGTTGTTTAATTAGCAAACAAGTTATGCCTAAAAATGAAAAAATAGCTAAATAGACAATTGCTTTCTTTATTTTTAAGTTCAAAAGATATTCCTTTTTATCTGAAAGCAACACACCTAAAGGAAAACTCAAGCATTGTTCTGCACAAAGCGAATGTGTTGCAAAAAAGCTAAAAACAACAAGAAGAAAATAGCCCCACCACTTATATTTTTTTACATATTTATTTACTATCCAAAATACAATATAGCAGCGTATCAAATAATGAATATACCAATAATAGCCCGATTGTTCCACACTAAAAACGTTTCTAAGAAACGATAGGATATCCATATTTTCTTTGAATAAATACAGGAACACATAGAATAAAAAGAAAGGCAACCATATCCGATAGAACTTCTTTGTCAGAAATCCACCCAACCCATTTTTCTTACATGATTCATTCAATCCGAATCCGGAAAGCAACAGAAACATGGCGACACCAATTCCCCCAAAAGGAGTAAAGACATTTGTCCAATGTCCTGCCAAATGCTGAATCATGATTAGAAGAATAGCAACACCTCTGAAGCATTCCGTTAGCTTTCTATCACAAATATAAAAAGACACTTGTGTATTATTCGAAGAGCATATACAACTTGAAATCGCACAAATAGCAATAACAGACAGAAATAAAATTAAAGCTTGAATCATTGTACATCCCCCAAAATTACAATAATGATTTATATACACCCATTATTTGCTTTGCCACAAGACCTGATGCGTAATTATTAAGTACAAGTTCCCTACCACGCATGCCCATTTCTCTTATTTCATTTTCCTGCAATCCAATAGCATTACTTAAAGCATCTGCAATATCTTCCACAGAACGCTCTACCCACCACCCACAATGATTATCAACAAGTACATTCCATGGAGCACCCTTACAAGTTATTACAGGAGTTCCACATAATAATGCTTCCGCTATTACAATACCAAAGTTCTCATTAAGTGTAGGTAGCACAAAAAAATCCGCTTTTCTATACATATTCCATTTATCTTCTCCATAAAGTGCTCCAGGGAGAGAAATCATCTCTTCCAAACGATATTCAGCAATCAATTGATTCAAATAAGCAGCATATCGATCATCATCCTTACCAGCAATCACTATGTTCCATCCCCTCATCTCATCTTTCAATTGCGCTACTGCCTCTATCAGCAGATGGGCTCCTTTATTAGGGCGTAACAATGCTAAGAAAAATATACATTTTGTTTGCTTCCAAGACTGTTTACATTCGATATCATCCACAACAATTCCATTGGGAATGACGTATACTTGTTCGTTCCAACCTAAACGCAATAAGTTTTGCTTTTCACTCTCTGCCGTAGCTAATAATACATCAGCCTTTTGAACAGCCCGCTTTTGATATAACCATAACGCAGGTTCTTTTTTCAACCAACGATTTTTCTTTAAAATCCAAGGTTCCAGCATCCCATGAGGCATTAGAAGTACTTTGTACCCTAAACATTGTGCACAAAATTGTACCAAAGCACATTGAGGTGTCCAACAACAATTCACATGAACCAAATCAGGAGAAATCCCTTGCAATAAAACGACAAATTGCCTTTTTGCTTTCAACAAATGCGTCAATCTACCATCAATCAAATGTAATGTAGCATTTTCTATCTCCAACATATTCTCTGACTCATGCGTAACGATATGCAAATCGACCAACTTCCCCAATTCTTTTGAAAGTAACTGTATATATGCACCCAAACCTCCAGAGTTTCTATCTATCGTAGGAATATAATGTATTATTCTCATACTAGCAATCCTTTTTCATAATTACACCAAAGCATCTAGCCACGGCTTCGTAGGTTTTAAGCCTTGCAAACAGTCTATAAAATAAGCTGCTAATACCTTTCCATCAATACTACGCGCTGCCCATTTTATTCTCTCTTCTTTTGAATGCTGAATCTTATATGCATTCGCTATACACCATTGAACACATTCGTGCAATTGAGAAATATCGCCTGCATGATATATCATTCCTCTCTGTGTACTTTCCAACAAATCCCTGGCTCCACTTCTATCAGTACAAATCACATATAGTCCGCAGGTAAGTGCTTCATTCACTACAGCACCCCATCCATCATAATGGCTTGACATCACAAAAACATCCTTATCTGCTATGAGCTGCATAATTTCCGAATTGTTGCGAGTACCTAACAGTTTTACATTTCTTAGATGATAATCTGCAATACCTTTCTCTATTAGCTCCCTTTGTTCTCCATCTCCAATCAAGGTTAAATCGATATCAGGCATATCCTTGATGGCTTGAATAATATCCCAAGCAGCTTTCCGAACAGAAAGACTACCTACAAATACGAATGATAAGTTTGATTTTGTCATAAAATTATTTTTGTGAGAATATATATATATAAACTAAAGAGAAGGTAATCTAAACCAAGGTCTTTCCACTTTTAGCCTCATTATGTAGTAGACTGTACAACAAGTAATACTACAAAAAAATATATTTTTAATCTAATATAATGCACTCTTCCCTTTTATTTCGAATAGACCCCTATTATCAATTTAATAGTAAACAGCAGATGCAAGTTGATTCACTTTTCCATTATCAAACACGTTACTTATGCCCAATTTATCAACAAATAAGAATGGCTAATTTATTCATATATCCGATCATTTCAACTGCTCCAAGCTATTTTTAATTGAATATAGCGGTCCAGTCCATCCCCAGCCAAACTTTTGGGCATGAAGGAAAAAGTGAGGAATAAATTACGGTTTTTTTACCAATTCAATAAACCTACAAAGACAATATATAATATCTCCAAAATATCCCTACCTCCTAGATATCTATATTTTTCAGTCTATTTGTACAATAGGCGAATGGAAAAACCTCCCAATACTTCCATACAGAGCGAAAATAGCTTACCGCATCGTCACCCATTGCAAATACATATTGTATGTGTCGAGCATACTTCCGGTCTTGAATAAAAAAACGAATCCGATGTAGCCAAAGAGGTTTTCCATTGGCTAACCCAAACTTAAACGTATCAGGACGTTCGGAAATCACACCTCTCTTGACATCATATTTCAAACTCATATCAAGGGCCTTAGTAACAAAAGGATAACCATGTATACCAGAAAAGAAATGGATGCTCTCTTCTTGTCGTTTAGATAATAATTCATGGATTTCACTATTTGATGGGGACAGCCTCACATCGCATCTTTCAAGACCAGGAAAGACTGTCACATCCCATCCCATATTCTTACGTTCGTCCGATACCACTTCGTTCGTCACAATCACTACTTCGTTTACCCTGGCATCATCAAGCAAGTGGACAATATAAGGCAATTGATGAGGGCTTAAACAATTTTGCCAAAATACAAATCTATACATCGTTAATCTCTATTATTCATACACGATTTTTTTATTACTATTTATCTCACTCTACAATTGTTTTTATTAAAATATTGTCCTTCTTTTTTCACTTTTTGCTCACCCAAAAAAGCATCTTGTTGCACATACCTTCCAGCAAAATAGAAGAATACAAAAAAAAGCATTCCTCCATTTGCCGTATAATGTCCCCCAGTAATACAGGCATTTATCAGATAACTCATTGCCATAAAGCTAAATAAAGATAACGAATTGAAGTTCTTATACATAAAGACAAACAGCAAGAACAATCCTAGAATACCTAATTCCGAAAATACACGGATAGATAAAGAATAAGCGTCATTAGCATTCAATCCATATAGTCGATAGGTCGTACTCCTACTAGGGTAAATCTTTTCATAATTGATGGGGTGTGTGCCTAGCCCTGTACCCAACAGACGAGAAGGTGCCTGTTCTGCCACACACAGGTTTGTCAAGAATGCATAGGTGCTAGCATTCAACGTCTCAAGATCATAGAAGCTAAAACGATTACTTTGCAGCATCTCCCATGTCTCTTTAAACTTAAGAGCTGCATCATTGTTATCAGATTTATTATCCGAAAGATAGGAGGAAACAGCACTGCTCACCACAAACACTACCAATGCTGCCACTATCAGCTTGAAAAAGTTTTTTCTATTGTATACAAATAGAAACAGAGCTAAAATGATGAAAAGAGCTGCAAAACTGGCGGTAGATGAAGCTAATACAAAAGCAAGTACTGTCAGGGCGCAACGGATAGAAATTTCTTTATGATAAAAATAGTAGACCAATGCTGGAAGAATCAATAAAGCAATATCTCCAGGTTCACCGCCCCATCCTTCAAGTCTTCCACTAATGGTTATGTTTAAAGCATAAGCAACCAAAGCATATACTACTATCACCACACTCATATTCAGATAGCATTTCACAAAGAACGAAATATCCTTTTTGAGCACATAGATGAAATAAGCACGATAGCCGATAGCAGTAGTTACCACGAGTCCTACTTGCTCAAAAAACTTACGCATATCATAATCAAGTAGAGCCATAATAAACATCTCTATCCCCACAAACAATAATAAATATAGGAAATGTTTTCTGTTGAATCCTCGGAATATTTTGAATATATTTCCGGTGAGTAACACTGCCAAAAAAACTGCGGCAAATTCCACATACCAATAACTCAGCAGGCAAAAGAGAGGTAAATAGACAGCTATTTTTTGTTTCATAGTGAGTGTCTGATTCTTCCAAATAGTTTATTCTTCGAAATGATAGATCCCTTTGAAAGAATTATCCCGGGAAATATCATGAATAATTATATCTATATTTCTAAGTACTGCCGTAGAATTGTCTGGCATATCCTTTACCACCACACAATTAGCCCCTATGCGACAATTGTCACCCACACGAACATTGCCAATGATTTTAGCACCGGCTCCAATAAAAACATGTTTACCAATTGTAGGTGAACCAAAGTGCTTACTTCCTTTCGTTGTATTACTGCCTATGGTGACCTGTTGCAAAATAACACAACCTTCACCAATAGTAGCAGCATCAGATTTATGTATACCATTCAAGCCATGGGGTAACATAGGAGTATCCTGTATGTTAGCTCCAAGTCCTACAAAAGCATTATATCTCATCAGATAAGCATAATACATATTCTCGCTTCCACCATTCGATTTTATTTTATGTCTATAATTCCAAAATCCGCCATACCAACCTTGAATAATAGGAATACAAAGAAGATAATACAATTCATGATATAGCATTTTTGCTACATATAGAAGCCTCGAAAATATACTCTTTTCATTCATAATGATTCTAAGAAATTTAGAAATTGTTTCATCAAAATATCTATATCGAAAGTTTCACAAAGATGTTGTATAGGTTTATTCGTCCTGTAATAGTCTATTCTATCAGCAAGTTGTTCGTAGTCTTTAGGAATAAAAGTCCAAAGGTCGGATTCTTCTTCCAGTATATACTCTGCAGCACCTTGTCCCTTACATATCATATAAGGTACCCCACAGGCTGCTGCTTCCGTACAAACACAACCAAATCCTTCAAAATAACTGGGTAAAACAAACAGATCAAGACTGTGATAGAATGCCGCCAGTTCATGATGATGTACCTCCTTCCTAAATTCAACAATGTCTGTCAAATTCAATTCCTGAACCAAGTTCATGCAATCCTGTAAGGTAGGACCTGAACCTACAAATATCATTTTCAACTTATCCTGTTTGCTTTTTAAAATATCCAACGCACGTATCAGTGTCTCTTGCCCCTTCCAATCTACAAAATTTGCAATACAGCCTATTATAAATGTAGGATGTGCAAGATGGCTTTCACTATTAAAGATGGAGCAGTCTACCCCATTATACAGAACATAAGAATGTTTTATATTTACCGGGGTTTCATTTCCTACCACCTTTAATACCCTCTTGTAGGAATCGAAGTATAAAGAATCAGTAGGATGAGGAAATTTACGCAGCGATTCCTCTACAAAACGGCTCACACAAACATGACAATCCATTTGGTTAAACAACTTTGTACTCATCCAAGTCCGAAACATGGCATTCCACCTTTTTGTAGCAAAACGACCATTTCTGATATTAAAAGGATCTGGATCATGATGCTGGACCAACGTCGTTATATTATGATTTATACGCTTTAATGCTAATGGGAATGCAGCAAAGCGAGCCGTATGCCCATGGGCTATGACTACATTATCAAGATCAATATTCAACCGCTTTACAGCTTTCATAAACAGACTGCAATTGATTTCATTTGTCAATCCATTCAATATATATGAAGGCATCTGAATATCGTCGAACAAGTGAACCTGAATACCACGATACATGTAATCTTTCTCTCCCGATGTTATGGATTTACTTTTAAATACCACCACTTCATAGCTGCTATTCTTTGCGATAGCACGTACTTGATCGTATATAAACGCTCCCCTAAAAGAATCACTATTAGGAAAGAAAGGAGTAATTATAATATAATATTGTTTCATTATTCTACCAATTTTACCCACTGGCTTACAATCCGACTCTGATAAAAACATCTAGCCCTCTCCACTGCTTTGCGTTGGAGCATCCTTAGTTTTTCTTTATTATGAAGCAATGTCATCACATGAGTGGCATACGCTTGCTCATCAAAACAATCTATCAATACACCAGCATCAGCAATCACTTCTTTTGGAGAAACAGGACAATTAAAAGACACTACAGGTACTCCATAATAAAACGCCTCAATAAACACCAAGCCAAAACCTTCCGATTCAGAGGTGGATAGCAGTAAATCGGCAGAAAGATAGATTTTAGACAAATCTTGTTCAAACCCACAAAAACGAATATTTTTCATGCCATTCTCCTGAATATATTGTTCCATCTGATCTTTGGCATCCCCTTCTCCGTAGACTGAAAGCGTGTAATCATGAAATTGTCTAGATATACTCTGCCATATATGCAGCAGACGCATAACCCCTTTTTCAAAACTTAACCTACCCACAAAAACAATATTTCGATTGTCTAAAGAAGAGATGTTTTTCGCGTCATCACTCTTTCTCAAAGGATTGGCAATCACTCTTATCCGAGTTTCCTTTATTTTATGATTCACCATCTTTAATTCTTTTTTGGCAGTATTTGTCAACACAATCAAGTCATTACATAAAGCAATAGCCGCATGGCGTTTTGTAACTTGTCGGACATTTTTTTTCATTGAAAGAAAACGCATCCAGCCATGCTTTTGATGAATGATCTGCAAGATAGATTCTTCATAACCCAAAATCGACCAATTAAAGACTTGCACAATCCGGCACTGCCCTCCAAAGGGAAGAGCTGTTATCAATTCATATGTCTCATTCACCAATACTTTAGGTTGACACGTTGCTATGAATACTCGTAGTAACTTAGCCAGACAAGCATCAGAAAATCTTTCCGCACACAAATCATTGATTGGATTTTTCTTCTGCTTCTCATACATCCGATAAGATTTCAAATCAAAGGAAAGAATCACATCATCACCTCCAGAATAAGGGACAACGGATAAAACACGTGCTCGATAATTCGCTTCTATCAACGCATGGGTGATATTAATCGTTTGAATTTCAGTCCCCCCACGCAAATTGGCATTTTCCACTAAGAATAGAAAATCTAATTTGTACATTCCTTTATCCATTTATCAAACATTATTCCCCCATCAAGTATTGCAATCTCATTTTTCGTAAAATCATTGTAAAAAATAGACTGCCTATGATAGAAACAACTCCCACCAACGGAAGTAACACATAAATAGGATAGTTTTGAAGATACGATACCATAATATAGATGATGGGAACATGAAAAAGATAAACTCCAAAACTATCCCGAAGAATGAGAACATTGAAGGAATGGGAAAAAAACTTTTCGACGCTGACCTTGCGAACAAACAAGCAAATAACAACTACAATTCCGACATTCATCCAAAGACTAAAAAGTGAATCCATCCACCTACTATCCGTCAATTTCAGTACACATCCGGACAATAGCACCAAAATCACAGGTTTCCACATTTTCATAGAATTTCCACCTTTTGCGACTAACCATTCACCTAAGAAGAAAAAAGGAAGATAATGCAGAGCCATCCGAAAACTGAACCAATCTGTACCCACCCAATAACTACATCCCACAGAGAGTATCATCGCAATAGTCAGACAGTAAATAGTATTACCCAAATATCTTCCTTTACAAAAGCGTACAATTATGAACATCCAAAACAGAGCCCAGAGATACCAAAGATGCCTACAGTTAGTTCCTAAAAGGATTTCTAAAAAATAGTCGATATTACTTCCAAACCGATTCATTTCTAGCCCCAAGATAGTGGGAACCACAAATAAGTAAGCCACAAAGTAATAGGGCACAAGCAAGCGCCTAACCTTGTTCCCCAAAAGACTTTTGAAATCTAGATATTTCCCCGACTGCTTACCGATGGTATATACAGCTCCACTGATTGTCACAAACAAAGGCATATGGAACAAATAAATCACATCGGCAAGCATAGCCAAATAGTGATTTTCCATTGCTGGAAAACTCCCCCCTTGTTTGTAAAGAATCACAATATGCCCTATGACAACCAGCAGCGTTGCCAGACACTTTAACACATCCCACTCATTGCGTTTGCGCATTTTATTCATCTCTTAAAGATTCTACATCGAACAGCATTTTGGACTTTATGTATAATAGCTGATATCTTCACCCCAATAGTCAACTCAGATTTGAATAGAGGAAATAATAATAATAAAGATTCATCATGCCCAAACTTGCCATCAACATACATTTTTTCAATATATCTTTTTCGATGATTCATGTAGTACTGGACATCAAAAACAGCACTAAATTTATCCAGTTTTCCTAAAGCATCTAAAGTCAACATTGTACGCACACACTTAAAACAAGTAGAATCATTCTCTACTGCAGTGACACACACATTCAAATATTTATATGCAGGATCATAATCCGCTATAGTTTTTGTTTTTGTAATTCGATCCAGACTCCCCCCTGTTGAAATAAAATCAAGCCCTGGAATAGACGCTGAATTTAATGTAAGCATATCATAGTGCGCTGCATCCAGTTGAAAATTTTCCTTTGATTTCACACAAGAAAATTCTCTAATGCTACAACCTGCTGAATAGAAGTATTTAGCAAATGCTCCTTGTAATGCATAAATACAAGATAATGCCATAAAAGTATGATTTTCTACGTGAGAATATCCCCCGTGTCTATTCAGTAATTCATAAACATCATTCTTAATAAGTATAAAGCCATAGTTATATTCTTCGGCAAAACGTCGGCACAAATCCATACGTCCTTGAAATAGTTTTGTTGATGAATCATCTTGTAATCCTGTATTATGCGAACCTGCATCAAAAAAACAAAGATGAGTAAGGCGATAGGGCTTAGGCACATTCTCCCCATGGGTAGCAATAGTGTACAGGCTGTCCACACCGCATGAAATGCCGGTGGCTACTATTTCCGCATGATTCATGACAGGCACTAAAGGAGCCTGAATATGTATTCTATGCATCCCGGGGTTAGCAGCCAATGGATCTATAAGATTCATCTCCAAATTATACCAAAGATCTTCCGTAATAGGAAGTGCAGATACAATATCATATCCTCTGTTTATAGCAAACTGCAATAATCCCCAAACCAAAGAATCTATTCTATCAGTCACCAAATAGTCAGCATACATCTTATTTACTTCAATATGTGCTTCTTCTTGCTGATCGCCTACTGTCAATCTATAAAGTAATCGATTGGGCAATTCTTTTTCTATACTTTGAATAATAATCTTCTGCATTTTTATTGTACAATTTATGATTTTAGATTTTTTGAACTCAAAAAGTTATTTTAAGTTCAAAAGGGCATGCATTCAAAAGTGGCTGTAAGTCTATTGTTCCAGGAGACCATTGTTGACATTGCTCTATGAGTTGCTGAATCGTCACCTCTTTATTCATTACAAAAGGCGAGACAATCTGTTTACCTATAGATGCATAGAAATCATCATATTTAAAACGTGAACGCTGTTGCGCACATTCAAGCTCCATCCAACAATTAGGTATATCATACGCTTCTGCCAAAATCAGTCCATGTAAAGAAGAAGAAACAATATACTCACAAGCATTCAATTCTTCCACAAAACCAAGCCAATGCTGATAACCTTGTATTCTAATTACATATACATCCTCACTATTTAATAAATGTTCTGGAAGCAAAGACAGTTCCGTATAATGAGGAATAATGCCCAACTTATACTTTTTTCGTGTACGAGGTCGATAATAGATAGGCAACAACAAAGCCGGATCTCCGTATATAGCTGGACACTCTATCCCATGCTTCAACAACACTTCGCGTGTTTTTGGACCACGAACGGCGCAAATTTTCCTAGGCATTACTAAATTACAAGGGTTTTCTTGAATGAGTCCTGCACCCCAAACAATAGATTGTCGATTGACCAACATATCTATAGTACTACCTATCACTACATAATTATCTCTCTTAAATAATTTGGCTAATATACATTCATGATACAACACAACAGGCCTCAAAGAAATCGCTTCCAGAAAAAAAGAATTAATATCATCCCCCCAATTAGAATGATACACCTCACCCGTTTTATCAATGCTTAAACTAGCATTCACTACTACTGGGCGTTGGAGGAACTCTATAAAAGAATTCCTTATCATACGTAATATTTTATTAATCTTCCTTTTCATTGTACAATTTATTCAATTTCATTCCAAAAAGAATCACTTAGCTCAATAGTAGGAAGAGCAGCTTGATGAGGATAGAGTTTTCGCATTATTTTCTGCTGCCGCTTCAAAAAACACAAAAGGAGCTTCTCACCCAATATACACGGTAGCAAATAATGTAAACTTTTCACCTTAGTAGCTAATGGTACATGAAGATTACTCCACAATTCAAAAGAAGGCCTATGTTTTTTTCTATACCTGCGATAAAGTCTACTATATGTATCTTTTGATTTCACCTTATCAAAGGATTTGTACAACGCTCCAATAATATAACGTTCTATTCCATTTATTACAAACCAATGGTCGGAAGATTGTTGCACATGATGTCCATAAAGAATAGCAATATCAGCACACTTCACAGAAGAATAAAAATGGTGTTCAGTAAATGTTGTCATAATACTGCTAGGACGCATTCTATATATGTAAGTCAGGCTACTACTTACTGCAATTTTAGGTTTACAGCAATATACTTTATAATTCCATATATCGTCCTCAAAAATTATACCCAAATCAAAAAGCAATTCATTTTTCAACAAGAAGTCTTTCTCTATAAGTTTATTCCAAGGCACTCCATTAACTCCCATCCTAATAACATCATGACAAGCATACAAATCTTTCAAGGAACTAAAAAAATAATAAGAGGATGATAGTTGAATTGAATCACGGATTACCTCCTTAGTCTGGTAATCAACTATCTTCAAATTACCAACCACAATGTTTGCGTGAGTTTCAATATAAAGTTCAACCAAATTACTAATAGTCTTCTCACAAATATAATCATCGCTATCTAAAAAATATATTAATTCACCTGCGGCCTCACTTATGCCACTATTACGAGCAGCAGATTGTCCTCCATTCTTTGCGTGCCTGATAATCCGATAAGTATGCGGCCCTTCATAACCAGAAATCATTTTTTCCACAATGGAAATGCTCTGATCTGGTGTACAGTCATCCACTATCAAGACTTCCAACTGCTCATAATCTTGAGCCATCACAGAAGCAATACAATCTTCAATATATGCCTCTACATTATAAACAGGTATAATAATTGATACTTTTTTCATACGATTACTTTCCAAGACATTTTAAAGAGAAACAGTTCTGCATTTAATACAATATAAAAATTAGCAAATTATTTTTATAGTCTTCATTATTAAAAAACTCACTTATGAATATAACCGTAAACAAGATTTCGAATCTTTTCCGAAATTTTGACTCGTATTTCTTCTTCCAATCCATATGTCCAAACAGTAAGAGCAATGCTAACCACACAAGAAAATCCAATAATAAAGAAACCTATAATGGTATGGACATCTACAAGGCAATAGAGTATAAGTGGTAAAATAGCAGAGAAAAATGATATCTTTACACATGGAATGAACACTTGCAATAAATCAGGCAAAGAGTATCCCAACATTCTATTCAATAAGATAGGCTGCAATACAACTCCCAAAAGCACATCTGTCAGTAAACTAGCTATCGACAAGGATATAGGAGAATAACCTAACTCAAATAGGATATAGACAACAATAAACTGTATAAAATAAATAAGTGTAGTAAGAATGGTATTTATTTTTAAGCGCCCCTTTGCATAAAAAGCCATAAACAGAGAAGATTGCAAAGTGGAAAACAAACTTTGTATCGCAACAAATTGAATAAACAACACTGTATATGGAGGTACAATCTTGAGCCATACATGCAATAAGGGGGACGCTAGTAAACAAATAGGCAATGCAAGAAACCACATAAGAAAACAACTATATTTTGCAGTTTTAAGCACAAGTGACTTTGCACTATCCTCTTCGTTATTGGCATATCGCTTGACAATTTGAGGATTCGCTGCTGCCTTAAAGTTATTGGAAAACTGCATTGCCAACCCATTTACTTGGAGAGAAATAGCTCTAGCTGATACTACAGCAGGAGCAAAAAACATATTTAATAGCAGTAAAACACCTTGCCCAATAAAAGCTATACCACTAGAATTAAGTAAGCTCCATCCAGAAAACACACTTATTTCCTTAAAAACATTGCGATCATATAATCGAGGTTTATAATGCGTTTCAAAAAAATGTCTCTGGCAATAGAAACGATAAAACATCAGCATAAATAGCGTCACAGCAAAATACAATAAAGAATATACAATAAGCTTATCGTATTGGAAAACTGTTAATAAAAAGACAATAGTCAGTTTCAATATGGACTCTATAATGGAGGCAAATGCATATACAGACATGTGCTCATGAGCATTGATTGTGGCTGTAAAAGGCACTTGTGTAATGGTAAAAAATGCGGTAATGATAGATACATGATATACCCATATCGCTGCAGACATACGTTCGACAGGTATTACCATTTTATGATGTAAAAACCATAAGCCTACCGTTTCACCTAAGACAACGATTAGGAAAGCCAAAATGATATGAACCGTTAGTGAAGTAGAGAAGGTTTTCTCCATATTCAACCTATCATCTTTTCCTAATGCAAACATGATAAAACGGGTGGAAGCATTGCCCAATGCGCTATTAACAAAGCTCATAAAACCAGCTATTCCTCCTACTGCTATATAAATACCATAGTCGTCTACCCCTAAGACATCAAGAACAACACGGGCTGTATATAAAGATACAGTAAGTGAAAGAAGCATTCTCACATAGAGAAATAAAGTATTTTTTGCAATTGAGTTTTGAGTAGACATAATTAGATTTTTATCCTTCGAATAAAATGACTTTTATTCATATAAGCACTTACTATATGGTCATAATGCCCTTGCAGGTATCATAGCCAGTTTTGAGCTTTAAATTATTTTGTAATATTCACTGACAGAAGTGGCATTTAACACTGAAAAACTTATGTAGTGACAAGCTTTAAAAATTCGAATGGCTGTGGTAAGTTGTTCGTTTAAAAGATAATCAATCTAATCTTTACCTTACATCTGCAATTCTATAAAACGATGTTTTCGTCATTGTGAAATATCATATCACAACGAAATCTTTTTCAACTAACTATTCGTCTTTTACCCTATGTTGTTCTCCATAACCATAGCCATAGCCATAACGCTTGCCATAGCCGTAATATTTGCCATACTTACCATAACCGTAATAATAACCGTACTTTTTCTTCTGAAGATCCAGCCCATTGATTACAGTACAAAGATTAGGTAACTTATTACTATCAGCCAATTCATTAATCAAGGTAAACTCTGCTTTCCGAGTATAGTCTGCCCGACATACGTAAACTGACAAATCTGCTACACGACCTATGAGCAAAGTATCAGTTACCATACCAACCGGAGCAGTATCCAAAATCACATAATGAAAGTTCTTTTTCAATACTTCAATCGCTTTATCCAAAGCATCACGAGCCAATAATTCTGTAGGATTAGGCGGTACAGTTCCACCTGGAAGAATATACAAATTCTTACTAACATCCGAAGGTTGAACGAAATCCATCAGATTCTTTTCTGGATTTGACAGATATTGAGTAATCCCTTGCTCTTTCCGCGGAAGATTAAAAATTTTATTCAAACCAGGCTTACGAATATCAAGCCCCACAATCACCACTTTCTTTCCTAACAAAGAAAGGCTAATCGCTAGATTTGAAGAAATAAAAGATTTACCTTCACCACTAACCGTCGAAGTAACTAAAATCACTTTCTGATCATTCTCAAGCATAAACTGAAGATTAGTACGGATATTACGGAAAGTTTCACTCATTAAAGTATTCTGATTCTCAAACACAGCAATAGAGCCATTTGTTTCTTCTGTCAACGGCACATCACCTACAATAGGCAAATTCGTTAATTTCTCGACATCACCACGACCCTCTATTTTAAATTTAGTCAGACCAACTAAGAAAATAGTACCGACAGGAAACCCCACTCCTACCACTAAGGCAATTAAGTAGATTATCCTAGGCTTAGGAGAAACTGGGCCACCTTCAGCCGCCGGCTCATCAATAATCTTTGCATTATTCGCAGTAGCGGCTAAAGTAATAGCATTCTCTTCACGTTTCTGCAAAAGCATCAGATAAAGCCCAGCCTTGATTTCCTGCTGACGTGCAATACTTACATACTGGCGCTCCTGTCCCGGAGCATCACTGATACGACGGGAAAAACGACTGGACTCACGATCCAGATCAGCCTTCACGATAAGCAAGCCTTGTAAAGTCCCATCAATAGCAGCTTTTACATTTGCTTTCATGGCACGAATACTTGTATCCAGATTTACAATCATCGGGTTACTTTCCGTAGAAGTACGAAGTAAACGCTTACGTTCAATAATCAATTCATTATAACGATCTATTTGAGTAGTTAAACCATTATCGGATAAACCAATATTACTAGGTAATACTTCATACTCATTCGACGGATTATTGATATATTTATTAAGATCACGAACTAAATTAATTTGAGTTCCATTTTCTACACGTTTTCTTTCATATTCAGCATTTCCCGATACTGCTAATTGGGCATCACTACTGATATCCGTCAATCCTGCATTTCTTTTAAAAGCTTCCAGCTTATCCTCTGTAGTGCCAAGTTCCTCATCAATAATCTTAATACGTTCATTGATAAACTCTCTCGTCTTTTCAGCAACCTCATTTTTATCATTATTCGTATTCCGATTATACATTTCCATTAACTTATTGATAAAGTCCTGTCCTCGCTGTATATTCGTATTCATCAATGAAACAACTGCTACAGAAGTCGTTTTTGAGGTAGGTGCTATTTCCAATGCCCACTGATATCCTTTTGCCATCCCAAAAGGCTGACTAACTACAGCGCTGATATTTCGTACTACACTTTGCCCTACTATCTTCCCATTTGATAAAGAATCTTTCAATGTAAACCCAAATGTACCTGCATCCGTAGGTAACACCGCTGGAAGTTTATCAAAATGCTTATTATATTCGTTCAAGCCTATCTTTAGATTCACATCCAAACCACCTTCTGGAGATAACTTCATATCAACCAAAGCTGCATTTGGCAATTTATCCGCCTCTTGTGCTGTCAAATTCACAATTACGGGAGAGGTTTTATACAGTTCCTTTTTAGGAAACTCATCCTCATCATAGTAAGTAATATAAAGTTCCAGATTATTAACGACCTCTTTCAGTATTGTTTTTGAGCGTAGCACTTCTATCTCATTATCAATACTCTGCGTAGAAGTAATCATTCCACCTAATCCCAAACTTTCCAAATCTGCAGTATTTCCACCACCATTCTTTTTATCATTCTTTATCATGATAGAAGCAGAAACCTGATATACGGGAGTTTGAAAATGCAAATACACCCAGGCACCAATAAAACAAGCTAAAACCGAAGCAACAAACCAAGGCCAGTGAATTATATACTTAAAGAGAATTTCCTGATAATTTACTTTCTCTTCGTCTAATTCACTCACATTATTGTTATACGAATTCTCTTTCATTACTAATTACTTATTTAATAAAATTACCAATATATTTGCAAGTGAAACCAAGATAGAAGTAGCAGAAAACCATAATCCCGTATTGGTTCCTATATCCGAATTCTTAGCCTTAGTCTTATTAGGTGTCACATAAATTATATCATTCTGTTGTAGCTGATAATAAGGAGACAGTACCGTTTCAGCCTTATTCAAGTCCATAGTAATAATTTCCTGCTTGTTATCTTGCCCTGTCCGGATCAGTTTCACATTATCACGCATACCATAAATGGTCAAATCACCTGCCATTGCAAGAGCTTCCAACAAATTAATCTTCTCGTTAGAGACTACAAAGCTGCCTGGCTTGGTAACTTCCCCCAATACCGAAATCCGATAATTAACAATACGTACAGTTACAAGCGGTGCTTCTTTCAAATAAACCTTCAACTTATCTATGATTAAATTTTCTATTTCCAGCTTAGTCAATCCACCTACATGAATCTCACCCAATACTGGAAAGTTGATATTCCCCTGATTATCTACCAAATATTGCTGTAGAGCAGATGACGCGGTTCCTTGTCCCACCGTCTTTCCCTCCATTCCACTAGCAGTACCCGAATTTACCAGATTGAAAGGTGCAGCCAGTTCCGGAGTGGAACAAGACACGGCAATCGTCAACAAATCCTTTGGCATTACCTTCACACCTGTCTGAAGAACATTCTGTTCTGTATCATTCACAAAAGCCGTATCCTGCAAATAAGGTACTTTCTTATATGATTGGCAGGATACCAGCAAAAAAGCAAGTAACACACCCAAAGTCAATCGTTTCAGTTTTCTCATAACCACCTACTCATGTAATTTTACAACTATTGATTTAATTTTTACTCAATTTCCAATACCTCACCTAATAAGCCTCTTTATCCCCACGGATGACATTATACACAGTCTTATACATGATATATAAGTCCAGAATGAACGTCCAATGCTCGATATACCAGATGTCACGTTGCACACGTCCTTCCATCTGCCAAAGCTCTTTCGTTTCTCCACGAAAACCTGTCACCTGTGCCCAGCCTGTAATACCCGGTTTCACAAAATGACGAACCATATATTTATTTATTAAATGGGAATATTCTTCTGTGTGCTTCAACATGTGCGGACGGGGACCCACTAAAGACATATCCCCTTTCAATACATTAATAAATTGAGGAAGTTCATCCACATTCGTCTTGCGAATCAGATTACCGATACGGGTTTTACGAGGATCACATTCCGTAGCCTGAAGCGTATCACTTTGTGCATTCACCCGCATTGAACGAAATTTATAGCACCAAAATTCACGACCATCTTCACCGCTTCGTTTCTGTTTGAAAAAGACAGGTCCGGGAGAACTTATCTTTATAGCCAGTCCCACAATGATATATATAATCGGGAAAAGGGTACAAAGGAACAGTAGCGAGCAAATAATATCAAAGCTACGTTTCACAATACGATTTTCCAATAACTCAAGTGGCTCACGACGGATAGAAAGTACCGGAACATTACCTAGCATTTCAAAATACATTCTCCGTTTCAGATAGTTCCGGACATTGGGAACGCTGAAAAAACGAATCAGATGATTCTCGCAATAGTTGATAATCGGTACAATTTCAGCACTACGGGCGGAAGGAAGACTACAATAGAGCTGGTCTATCTTTCCCGCATTACGGGTCAAATAATCAACAGCTTCGCACGGCTGTCCCAAATAAGCTATATTCATAGGATAGCGGTCTGATGGGAAATCTTCAAAATATCCCAGCACACGATATCCGGATGTCGGATCATCCGTCATGGAATGATAAAGTTCCTGCATATTTTCATGGCTACCCACCAGTACTACCTTTCGGACATTTTCCCCACTTTTGCGATAAAGCTCCAGAATATAACGAAACGTCAGGCGATAAGAAATAATAACGATAATGAGAACTACGTAAAATGCCCCCAGCTGACGCAGGTTAACACATTCAAAATGGAATATGTACGAAAGTCCCAGTACCATCAATACAAAAGGAATCATGTTCCGTGCTACCCGAAGCATTATTTGCTCCGGACGAACCACCGGACGATGAAGGATCACTCCAGAACGAATGTTGCAAACCAGATAACATAAAGTCATCAAAGCCATGTTCTGGAAAAGAGGCATGGAAAACTCAAAAGGAGAACGGTTTCCCCAAAGAGAACCAAACACCCACAACAGTAAGTTCAGTAAAATGATGTCCCCTGAAAGGACAAAAGATTTTAGGACTT
This sequence comes from Bacteroides sp. OM05-10AA, assembly GCF_003439055.1. Taxonomy (NCBI): domain Bacteria; kingdom Pseudomonadati; phylum Bacteroidota; class Bacteroidia; order Bacteroidales; family Bacteroidaceae; genus Bacteroides; species Bacteroides sp. OM05-10AA. The sequence continues at coordinate 6,263 of NZ_QSUR01000053.1, read as the reverse complement.
TATTAAAACGTTGGACTTCCTGCATTACTTTATTCTTGATTTAGATTTTCATCCATATCCTCATTTTTCTCCCTATACTCAATATAAAGTTCTCCCCATTCTACCATTTTGGCTCGAAACTCTTCTTTTGTGAGATTGTCATAGTAATAGGAAAAAAGACGGGTAAAATCACTTAGACGTAAATCTCCCCAGATGTCATCTTGTAATAAGTGGGTTTTCCCATGTGGATTTCTTTACGCATAGCCTCTATTGCCAAGTTAGCACGTTCAAACTGCTCTGCGATGAAATGGCCCAGTACGGGATGATTAAATTTTTTCATGTTTATAATTTTATTAATTGTTAAATACGTTGTATTATATGTTAATTTTATGCATATCCGTTCAGACATGTCTGAACGATATATTTAAAAGCTATTTCTACCTTCGCCCCGCGTTTTGAAAATTCAAGGCGATAATCAAAAAATATAAATGTTATGACAAACGATTTTAGAATGTCTTATTTCATGCCTCCCATTGCTCCCATCAAAAATGAACAGGGACGGATTGTTACTCCTGCAACACTGATTCCCTCCTGCGAAGTCTCCGTAGAACAAGTTTTTCAAATGATAACCTGCAACGAGAATCTCAAAATTCTGACCGAACAAGTACGCAATTCCGGAGATATACGGACAGCAAAAGCATCACTATTGCCTTATGTGACTCCCTGTGGTACGTTCTCGCGTCGCAACAGCAAATGTTTCGTAGCTTCTTCACATCTGGTAGTGGTAGATATCGACCATCTCGATTCCTATCAGGAGGCAGTGGAAATGCGCAGCACATTGTTTAATGACCACCTTCTGCATCCTGTACTCACGTTTATCAGTCCCAGCGGACGGGGCGTGAAAGCATTCGTACCCTACGATCATTTACCCATGGCTAACGACACAAACAGTATCATCGAAAATATGAAACTGGCAATGATGTTCACCGTGCTGCTCTATGGTACGGAAACACTTCCCCCATTCGGAGAAAAACGTAAAGGGGTAGACTTTTCCGGTAAGGACATTGTAAGGTCTTGTTTTCTTAGTCATGATCCGGGAGCGTTGTTTAGAAACAACAAATAATTAGATATTAAAAACTATAAATTAAAATTATGGACGAAATTGAATCGTTATGCCGCCTCTGTGAGGCGGTTGAAACTGCAGGAGCGGATATTGCCCCTACGTATGCTGAATATGTACAACTGGCGTTCGCCATCGCAACGGATTGCGGAGAAGCGGGACGCGAGTTTTTCCATCGGTTGTGCCGGGTGTCTGCCAAGTACGAACGGGAACATGCCGAACGGATATTCTCCAATGCACTTACTACCCGGCATGGAGATGTCCATCTGGGCACTGCATTCCATCTTGCTGAAAGGGCGGGTGTGACTCTCTGCAAAGAGGAAATGATGAACCACCGGAAAAATGCAAAAAATGCAGGAAATGCACCGTCCAAAAATCTCACACACACGCACGTATATAATAAGGTGGACAATGAAGAACCGTACGAATCCGAAGAACTGCAGGACGGGAGTGACCCGAACCAGCCATTGCCCTCTTTCACCGAAGCGGACTGGCCGAAAATCCTGCTGCTCATCATGAGTTATGCCACCAGCCCCACACAACGCGATGTCATGCTGCTCGGAGCATTGACCGCCATAGGTGCCAGCATGGAGCGATATGTGAGATGTCCATACGCCGGCAAACTCCAGTCTCCTTGCCTGCAAAGTTTTATTGTAGCCCCTTCCGCCTCGGGTAAGGGAATTCTTTCGTTCATCCGGCTGCTTGTAGAGCCTATTCATGACGAGATCCGCCAAAAAGTAGCGGAAGAGGTCAAGGCCTACAAAAAAGAGAAAGCCGCCTATGATACCATGGGAAAGGAGCGCTGCAAAGTGGAAGCTCCTCAAATGCCCAAGAATAAAATGTTCCTCATCTCGGGTAATAACACCGGAACGGGTATTCTGCAAAATATCATGGATGCCAACGGCACAGGACTTATCTGCGAAACCGAAGCGGATACCATCTCCGCTGCTATCGGTTCTGAATACGGACACTGGAGCGATACACTCCGCAAAGCATTCGACCACGACCGTCTGTCGTACAACCGGCGCACCGACCAGGAATACCGGGAAGTAAAGAAAAGCTATCTCTCCCTCCTGCTTTCCGGCACGCCCGCACAAGTAAAACCACTCATTCCCTCGACAGAGAACGGTCTCTTCTCGCGCCAGCTGTTTTATTATATGCACGGTATATGGACATGGATCAACCAGTTTGAAAGTGGCGAAACCGATCTGGAGGCCATCTTCACAGGCATAGGCCTGGAATGGAAAAAGCAACTGGACCTGATGAAAGCACACGGGCTTCATACGCTCCGGCTCACTGATGAACAAAAGCAAGAGTTCAATACCCTCTTTGCCGATCTGTTTTTCCGTTCGGGACTTGCCAACGATAACGAAATGAGCAGTTCCATAGCCCGACTGGCTGTCAATACGTGCCGTATCATGGCAGAAATAGCTATGATTCGTGCACTGGAATGCGACCAACCTTATCAGTTCAAGGATTCTTCCTCCCCTCTGCTGACCCCTGACAAGGAGATTGCCGCCGATAATATCAAAGACGGCATTATCACCCGTTGGGATGTGACAATCACCGCTGAAGATTTCCATGCGGTGCTGGAACTTGTAACTCCGCTCTATCGTCATGCCACACATATCTTATCTTTTCTTCCTTCCACAGAGGTCAAACATAGAGCCAATGCCGACCGGGATGCACTTTTTGAAATAATGGGCAACCAGTTCACCCGTGCACAGTTGTTGGAGCAGGCTGAAAAGATGAAAATCAAACCTAACACTGCTCTTAGCTGGCTGAACCGTCTGATAAAAAAAGGATTGCTTATCAATACAGACGATAAAGGCGTTTATACGCGCACGCATGTGTGCGTGTGTTAGGGAGCCCTCGGAAAAAGTGCATTTTTTGCATTTATATAACAACAGGACGTTTCATGAATCCTAAAGCGGCGCTTTAGAGGTGGTAAAGCATAGCTTTACGATTGCTAAAGCGGTGCTTTACTTTTCCGCTCTTCTAAGGTTCTCCCAAGGCATCTACAATCACTCTCACCTCCAACGGGGTGAATGAGCGGCGCTTTGATTCGTAACCTAAGTCGTACAGACGTTGCAGAAGTCCGGGACATAAAGAGATCCATTTCTTCATCTTTCGATATGCAGCAATGTCAGTTAGTTCCGGAGAATAAAGTTGAGCCAGTTCCATGCGTCCGTAGGCACGTATTTTGAATTCGTTCATAATGAATAAGTTTCTGATTTACAGTTACAAAAATAACAAAACATATCCACATATCCTACGTTTTTCCATTGAATAACCGACCGTTACTGCGCATAATTGACAACAATCGCGTGCAACTGTAGACTATTGATTTCTGCGGGTTTCAGGGTTGTATCTTTGTATCGTCGAAAGGGAAAAGAATCCCCCGGACACAATGTTTAACCCTTTAATTTATTGTTTTATGATTCGTTACAAAATTTATCAAAACCAACAGCAAAAAGGCCTGAATGCAGGCAAGTGGTTCGCCCGTGCGGTAAGCGACGAGACGTTTGATTTGGCCAAGCTTGCCGAACATATGTCGAAACACAATTCACCGTATTCCGGTGGTGTCATCAAAGGTGTACTTTCCGACATGGTAGACTGCATCAAGGAACTGCTGCTCGACGGCAAATGTGTGAAAATCGACGACCTTGCCATCTTTGGTGTGGGCATCCGCAGTAAGGCAGCTGATACGCTGGAAGATTTCTCATTGGAGAAAAACATCACTGGTATGCGTCTGAAAGCCCGTGCTACCGGTAATTTGTCAACCACCAACCTGAAACTCGACAGCCAGTTGAAACAGCAGGCCGAATATCAGAAACCAACAACTGCCGGAGGAGGTTCTGATTCGGGTGATACCCCTGATCCGAAACCGGATGGTGGCGGTGAAGCGCCTGATCCGGCTGCTTAATCCTAAATCCTTTATTTTTAATCTTTAAAAAAGTAACATCATGAGTAATTCATCTTCTCCCCGCTCCATATGGAGCTTCATCATCAAAGTGATTATCACCGTTGCCACCGCTATCGGAGGTCTGATCGGAGTACAGAGCTGTATGTAGCCTTATGCGTACCATCACTCTGATTATCATTCATTGCAGTGCCACGCCGGAAGGAAAGTCTCTTTCGGCGGAGGCTTGCCGTCAAGATCATATCCTTCACCGGAGATTCCGTGACATCGGCTATCACTTCTACATCACCCGGGACGGAGAGATCTGCCAGGGCCGTCCTCTGGAAAAGGTCGGGGCACACTGCCGTGACCATAACACCCATTCGATAGGTATTTGTTACGAAGGAGGGCTGGATATGGCGGGACGTCCCAAAGACACGCGTACATTGGCACAACGGGCTTCTTTGCTCGGTCTGCTCCGCGAATTGAGGAAAATATTTCCTAAGACGTTGATTGTAGGCCATCATGATTTGAATCCGATGAAGGAGTGTCCGTGTTTTAATTGTACAGAGGAGTACCGGGAATTAGATGGTATTATCTAAGTATATTGACCAGCAAACTGGCAATAGATACCAAAATGGAAAATCCCGAAACCCACATCGTCGTACTTGTTCCGATGTCTGCGCTCTGCGCTTTGGTTTTATTAGGAGTGACATACAGGATGTCATTCTGTTGCAACTGATAGTAAGGAGATAATAACAAATCCGCGTCGTTCAGATTGAGTGTAACAAACTGTTTATGCCCATTCCTGTCTTCGCGGATTAGTTTTACATTATCACGAACACCATAAATAGTCAAATCTCCTGCCATGGCAAGGGCCTCGAGCACATTGATCTGCTCATTCACCACCGGATAAACACCGGGAGAGGCCACTTCACCCAAAACGGAAACTTTAAAACCGGACATACGGACTACTACCGTAGGTCTTTCTTTCACGTAAGATTTCAGTCGCTCCGTTATCAGGTTTTCAGCTTCACGACTTGTTAAACCGTTCAAAGGAAGTTTTCCTAAAACCGGATAATTGATATTTCCCTGATCGTCCAATAGAAACGTACTGCCTTGCGCATTGAAAGGCTGCGAAACAACCGGATCGGAAGTGGAAACAAGAATGGAAACTTCATCACCCGGTATCAGCCTCGCGTCCTGAACAGGCGCAACTTGCGTATTCGCCTGTTTCAAAATCTCCGCATCCTGCAAGTAAGGTACTTTCTTATAGGACTGGCAAGCCGAGAGAAAGAAGAAAAAGAATATCAGTGCAAAAGCACCGGATAATTTCGTATTCATGTAAATGGTGGATAAATGATGACGGGATTAGTTTTTCTCGCAGACAGCCTCGACATAACCAATAGGCATATTAACGCAAGCGCATCCCAGCATATTCAGCCGGACGGCAATCTTGCTTTTGCCATCGACATTGACCAGTTCACCAACCAGCCCGGTAAGAGGTCCTTTCACAACACGGACTTTCTCACCACGTGCCAAAGGAGAGCTGTTCATACAAATAGCTTCCTCGGAATAGTCGAGCATAAAACGGAAACGAGCCATCTGCTCATCAGGAATTACCGCCGGAGAGCTCTCACCACGCATCACCATATAACGGCTAACTGTAGAAAAACCCAGAACTTCTTTGCGTTCTTTCGGATTTACGTGCACAAATACCATCATTGGAAGAAGAACAGACTCAACTATTTTGCGACGGTCACTCCACTGATGAATTTCTTGTTGGACAGGGACGAAATTCTCGATCCCCATTTTGTCTAAACGTTCGGCTACCTTCTTCTCGTGGTGCATACGAACCAGAGCAACATACCAGCGTTTAGAGTGTGCTACGCCTTCCCCTGTCCCATCGCTAGGCCCAGCACTAAGTGATTTTGGTTTTGTTAAAATCATGTTTTTTTACCCCATGTTATTCCGTTACTTCTTAGGTAACGGACAATACACACACAAGGCGCGCGTCTCTATAAAAATGGAAATCACATATAGGAATAGGGCACAAGAAAGGAACTGCCTAATACTCAACAGGAAAAATCCAGAGATTAGGCAATAAAAAGTTTAGAACATGAAAATAAAGTTATTTCATGTTCGGATAGTTTTTTTCCTATATTTCAGATAAAACGAAAAAAAGTGGAAGAATATTTGCTTACTATTTATGTTTTTGTCTATCTTTGCGTCAAATTTAAGTTCCGTTACCTAAGAAGTAAC
>NZ_QSUR01000052.1:0-33342 GCF_003439055.1 Bacteroides sp. OM05-10AA | reverse complement strand
GGACTTACACCCGTTAGATAATGCTCATGCCGAGCGTACAAAGAAACAGGGCAACGAAGTATCACTACTCCATTGCCCTGTTTTTTTGTAAACCTACTATATATTAACCCCTTTAGTTTTTATTTCTTTCTCAATGTCACGTCGCTGATTTCTACAACGCCGCCTTTGTTTTGTGAAAGAATAGCCAGATAACAATCCTTCAGAATAGCAGCATCATCGTCAGTATCAGAAACTTCCAAGTCAGCATTTGCTTTCTTACTGCTAATTGCATTAACTACTTGTCCCATATCATAGTAAACCACTACTTTAGTCCATTTATCAGCATCTTTAACTTTAAAGTTGTACTGTGCGCCAGAAGCATTTGGTTGAGCATCTGCATCGTAGTCTCTACGCATGAAAAAAGTAGTATTGTACTTACCATTATCGTTCTTTTCTTCATTGGTCTGTTTGATGTATACACCTACCGGAGTACCTGCTTCTTTAGCTTTTGCATAGAAAGTAAGAACATAAACACCTTTTTCCAAACCATCGGTAATACGTTGTCCCAGGAAAGCCTTATACCAAGAGATATTCTTGTCGGCACCGGAGTTGTCCAATTTCATCGCATTCGGATATTTAGCATCTCCTGTTTGTTCCCAAGCAATAGTAGTAGCTCCATCAGCTTCATTATTCATGATAAACCACTCTCCTGCAGTTGCTTTGTTAGCGTTAGTCACTTTAGTCTTCACTTCAGTGGCAAATTTTTCATTCTTTATCAGGTTCTGTGCACTTACACTTACTCCTGCAATGACCAAAAGGCCGGCAAATAATACTTTTTTCATCTTACTGTGATTTAATTGTTTATACTTTATTTTTTCTTGCTTAAAAAATCTACTTCATCTTACTTCACTTGTTGGATCACAAATTCATATTTACCAGTCGCTTTCTTTTCTTCTGTCTTTAGTGTGATGCGGTAAATCTCCTTGCCCCATACGTTAGACAGGCGCGGGTCATCTAATTTGATTGTTTCCAGTTCTGCTTTAAATTGTGACGGATAGGTCATTTCCACCTTTTGTCCTTTCACTTCGATTCGAATTTTTCCTTCAGATGGGAAAGTAACATTGCCCCAGGTTAAGAAATTCAATTGATTAGGAGCAATAACCTCATTCAATGTGTAACTATCACCGATAATTAATTTATTATTATCAAGTGCGTAAGAGCGAATCCAACTTTTCACTTTCGCCTCTGCCGGATAAGCAGTAGCTATATCAGTAGAGAACGTACGTTTCTTCTCATTACAAACTGTGTTTGTCGCTTTATACTCCTGGCCGAATTTCTGCGGTACTCCGTTAATCATCGGCAAATTGTGATAATTGCTTTGCATGGTCCAGATAGTATAGCGGTCTTTACCGAACGTCTGTTTGGTATAGGTACCTACACCGGCATCAATAATCACGGGAATCGTATTCACGTATAGAGAGAAAGTTCCTACATCATTGTGATTATGACTTTCGTTATTAAATCCGCCTTTAGCGGCAACGAACATACCATTCTTGTTCTTCATATAGCAGAACTCTGTTTCGGGATACCAGGTTACATCCGGCATATCGTGTTTCGGAGTTGCTTTTGCGAGTTCATTACAGCAAAGCAGAGACTGGAGAGAACGGAAAGCATCGTTGCCCATGGTAGCATACGGCTTTCTCCCATTCAGCAGGTAAGCGGCAAAATGCATCATTTCATCGCTGTTTACAGCTTTACCAAAACGATAAATTAATAAGGGATCACCCCCTCCTTGTGCCGATGCATCAGCAAAGTTCACCACCCAGCCATTGCCCACGTATGAGCGGGACATATATTCTCCCATCCGGCGAATCATCGGCTCATTGAACAGAGACAGTTTTCCACCTGTGCCCTCGGAGAGTATCTGCAAATAGTCATAGAGTTTGCCGGCAGCATGTCCCCAGTAGGATGTACCTTCTTCACAGGCACCGTCGGACTTCACGAAATTGATAAATTTGTCGACTGATTGCATAGAGCGGTAAACGGCTTTTGCCAACTTGTCTTTATTGTTCTCCATCAGGAAGAAACATTGCAGGGCATTCGAGTTACACCAGGGATTCCAGTTGTTGATGATTTCCCCCGGTTTCCAGTTAAAAGCCATCCACCACATTTCATCGTCGTTCATATATGGATCGAGAATACGTTCTTTGATTGCTTTACGCATCTGTAAAGATACCACGGGATTGATTTTGTCGAATGGTTTACGGAAGAAATAGTGCACCCAAGCCATTAAAGCTCCATATCCGCCTGAACCGAGGTCAATAATTTGTTCGCGGAAATCGGGCAGTGAACGTTTGCTGCTCTGGCGAGGTAAGTGTGCGGATAAAACCCATGAATTCATTTCACAGCTCATATATGCTCCGTTCAGTAGTTGGTCGATGAAGCGTCCTTTTCCTTCGGCCAGTTCGGCGAGCATCAAGGTGTTAAGTGCCTGGCGGTTGGCGTCATAAGGAACTTCCATCACTTTCCGGTTACCGCTACGTTCGTACTCCAAATAAGCAGTGGCAGGTATCAGTTGCCATTTATAGTCGAGGAGTTTTTCACCAGCTTCGATGAGGCGCTGTTTATTAGGGCCCATCAACGAGTCCCAAGCGGCGCGATCTGTATAAGCAGGGTAAGGCACCCAAGCCTGTTTCATTACCAACACGTTTTTCAACGTAGTTTCGTCTGCCGCTTTCTGCAGCATATTGCGTTCGGTATATGCGTTTGCCTTGAAAGAAAGACTTCCCAAAGCTGCTACCAGAAAAACACAAAGCAAATGTTTCATTTGAGTCATGGTATTTTCATTCATTTAAGTATTGCAAAGATAGTGTATCTGATAAAAAATGAGGTGAGTAAATCATACGAACCTAATGACAAAAAAGTACATACTTCAAAATTTATACTCATAATTGCTTCATTTCAAGCTTTTAGGTTATAGAATAATCGATTTCACTCATATCTAAACAGAGATTTCATCTCAAAAATACAGAGATTTCGTTCCAAGAAAACAGAGGTGCCATTTTAGCAAAACAGAGGCTCTGTTTGAGGAAAATAGAGCCTCTGTTTATTCCAAATAAAGGCTCTATTTTGACATTCAGTTCTCTTCCCGTATTTCAGACCTTAATCCCAATCGCTAAATTCAAAACTCAACTGTTCCCAAACACCATGTTGCTCATCGGCTTCTTCTTTTGGATTGGAGACAGAAAGCCCGATGAGCCGGATCGGATGTTGTTCATATTCCACACTTTTAAGCAGTTCCTTGGCAAGTGGGAGTACACGGTCTAAGGTAGTTAGTTCCTGCGATTGAGTAAGGCTTCGGGTGATCTGGCTAAAATCATGAAACTTGATTTTCAAGGTAAGTGTGTTTCCCTTGAAGTCTTTTCGCTGAAGACGTTCAATCAGCTCTACTGCAACGTGATATAATTCGATTATGACCGATGAACGGGCCGAAATATCCCGTTCCAATGTACGTTCACAGCCGATAGATTTACGGATACGAATTGCTTCGACAGGACGTTCGTCAATTCCTCTCGAACATTCATAATACAGTGTACCTGCTTTTCCAAAATGACCTGTCAGCATTTCAAGAGAACATTTCCGTAGTTGAAGTCCGTTGTGGATACCCAGTAAATGCATCTTCTTGGCAGTCACAGGTCCCACTCCCCAGAAAGATTCAATAGGAAGACGGGCGATGAAATCAAGAGCTTGTTCCGGGTGAATAGTACATAGGCCGTCCGGTTTGCGATAGTCCGAAGCTATTTTAGCTAAAAATTTATTATAAGAAACTCCGGCAGATGCAACAAGGTTGAGTTGCTCGCGAATCTTCTGCTTTATTTCCTTGGCTATATCCACAGCCAGGGAAATATCTTTCTTGTTTTCAGTAACATCCAGGAAAGCCTCATCCAGAGACAGAGGTTCGATGAGGTCTGTATATTCGTGGAAAATCTCATGTATCTGGCGGGAAACGGATTTATAAACGTCCATCCTGCCGGATACGAAAATGAGTTGGGGACAAAGGCGTTTCGCCTTTTGGGAGGACATGGCCGAACGAACACCATAACGCCGGGCTTCATAGCTGGCAGCAGCCACAACTCCCCTCTCTTCAGCATGACCTACTGCTAAAGGTTTGCCACGAAGTTCAGGATTATCACGCTGTTCTACAGAGGCATAGAAGGCATCCATGTCGATATGTATAATCTTTCTCTGCGTCATTCTTTAGGATTAGCAGAGCAAACTTACTACAAATTCCCGAATAATCCCCGCTTATCGGCTCAAGAAATAATACGCTTATGTTTTTTATAGATATAAGTCAAAAAACATTCAATATCCTGTTTAATCTACTTCTTATAATGTTATATTTGCATATCGTCTATGAAAAGCATAGACATACCTGATAAGTTTATGCCACCATACAATCATTTAAGATTATGAAAAACATATTATTTGGTTTATTAATAATATCTTGCAGTGTTCCCATATTTGCTCAAAATGGAATCACTTTTAAAGTTGAAAGGCTCTCAAAACCTGAAGAATTACTCGATTTGGACTCCCAAGACGACATTTATAAAAGTCTTATATTATCATACATGGACATAGAGCCTTATGAAATAAAAGAGAAGAATATCGAAATACCTTATCATATCATTGCAAAGAGCCAATCTCCCGACAGTCTGGTATCCTTTGGAACTAATTCTTTTTTCAACGGTATGTATCAGGCTTATGCAGATCACAGACCATTTGTTCTGTCCCCAGACATGATTTGGCTACTAATCAGCCAAGGATTTGCACGACATATAAATGCCAATCAGGAATCAATGAGAAATGATCTCGTTGATTTCTCCGGCAAACTGTCCTTAATTGTAAGAGCAGACAAGAAACTGGAAGACCCAACTTTTTCATGGGAAGAGATCTTTCCTCAATTCACAAAACAAATATCAGAACATGTCGGTAACCATCTGACTGAATTGCTCACCTGTAATTTTTCAACAACCACTTCCTTAGAGAAAGTTGCTTCTGAAATAACAATCATGGAAGCTGTGAAGCCATACTTTGAGTTTATAATCATACGCATTGTCTGTGGAATACCTGAAATAACCCTCGAAGGAACGCCGGAGGACTGGGAAAAACTACTGCACAAAGCCAGAAGCTTGAAAGAATATAAACTCGAATGGTGGATTTCCGAACTGGAACCTCTTCTGGAAGAATTTGTCAAAGCCTCCAAAGGCCAGGTGGACAAAAGCTTTTGGCGCAATATGTTCAAATATCATTCACAGAAGCAATACGGCGCTCCGAATATTATTGATGGATGGATTGTTAAATTTTTCCCTTATGACAAGGAAGGAAGAAGAAATAATCTGAAACAACTTGAAGGCAGAAATTGTCTCCCCGATGAAATAGTGAAGGTAGATGTAAAGTATCAGGAAGTATATACTGATGCCGTCAAAGAAACTCCATTAGAATTTTGGGCAGGTTTCATCGGACTGGAGCAAAATAGTAAGAATTTTGCTCTGCGACCACAAATTGGTTGGATGGTCAGAAAGAAAGACGTTAACAATGACGGATTAAAAAACAAGTTGAGTGCTGATGCACAAAATAACGGCTGGGGCAGTGGGATTAACATTAGGGTAAAGGAGTTTCCTACTGTCTTGTTAGAACTGAAGGAGATAAAAAGGTTGGATATCCAGTTTATCGATAAGATCGATATACCGGATGAAATATCAAAGATAAAAATTGAATCGTTAACCCTATATGGAAAGATAACCAAAGAGGGAATAGAGCGCATTAAAAAGCTATTGCCCGATACGGATATAAAAATAAATGGCTCGCGAGGTGGAATAAATTCATTGATAGCCCCATAAAAAAGAACACTCAATGTTACTATTGCAACGTTGAGTGTTCTCTTTATAGATACTAATGTTAGTATAAAGTGGACCTGGAGGGAATCGAACCCTCGTCCAAACGAGGAAATCATAAGCTTTCTACATGCTTATCTTTGCCTAAATTTTCGTGCAGGAACAGAACCAAAGCCATCAATTCCTGCCTTATCCTCTAAAGTTTCATCAAAAGTGCGAGGCCACTTCCAACTATCCCCGATGTAACTGCACCACTGAACCGGAATGCTTCGGAGCAACAGCTTCCGAGTGATGTCTCGTCCTGGCACCTAGTGCCTGGATTAAGCTAATCTACTGTGATTCGATTAAGCAGCAAGAGCGTAATTAGTTTCGCCAGATAAAATTTTGATAACTGATATTTAAGTGGAAATTACCGACCCACTGCATGCTTACCTACCATTTCTGCCCGCTGTCAAATCCAGTCAAGCCCAAATTCTTATTCGTACAGAATAGCGATTATTTAGAACGCTTTCCAAGGGTGCAAAGATAGGAAATGTTTTCTAAATTACGAGAAGACGTTAGCAAATATTATATCAAAGCATTATCTTTACGGAGCTATTTTATACTTAAAATGAAAAAGCATCATGAAGAACCAACCAATAACATGCTATTTATGAAGAAGAAATTTTTATCTAAAACACTTATATTCAACTCATTCGCTGCTGTTTGTATATTAGGAATCAGTATCAGTAGCTGCACATCTAAAAAAAAGACTCATATGGAAACAACCGGTACTACGGAAAATGAATTAACGATGTTAGTAGGTACTTACACTTCAGGAACCAGTAAGGGTATCTATAGCTTCCGCTTTAATGAAAAAGACGGAATTGCTGTCCCGTTGAGTGAAATAGAAATAGAGAATCCTTCTTATCTCGTTCCATCCGCTGACGGAAAATTCGTTTATGCAGTCAGTGAATTTAATGATGAGCGGGCTGCTGCCAATGCATTGGCTTTCGATAAAGAGAAAGGCACTTTCCAACTATTAAACTCACAAAAGACTGGAGGGGAAGACCCTTGTTATATTATCACTAATGGTAAGAATGTGGTGACTGCCAATTACAGTGGAGGCAGTATTTCTGTTTTTCCTATTGCCAAGGATGGCTCTCTCCTTCCTGCTTCCGATATCCTGAAGTTTGAAGGTTCGGGAGTAGACAAGGAACGGCAGGAAAAATCTCATTTGCACTGTATACGGATTACTCCGGATGGAAAATACCTGTTTGCTGATAATTTAGGAACAGATCAAATACATAAATATGTCATCAACCCGAATGCAGATATCACCAACCAAGAGAGCTTCCTTAAAGAAGGACAACCAGCAGCCTACAAAGTAAAAGCCGGTTCAGGCCCTCGCCATCTGACATTTGCCCCAAACGGTAACTATGCTTATCTGATAAATGAGTTATCGGGCACAGTCATTGCTTTTGAATATAAAGACGGAAACCTGAAAGAGATGCAAACGATAACTGCTGATACTGTGGGAGCCAAAGGAAGTGCAGACATTCATATCAGCCCAGATGGAAAATTCTTATATGCCAGTAATCGCTTGAAAGCAGATGGCATCGCTATCTTCCGGATTCATCCGGATAACGGAATGTTAACGAAAACAGGCTATCAACTTACAGGGATTCATCCGCGTAATTTCATCATCACGCCTAACGGTAAATACCTGTTAGTCGCTTGCAGAGATAGCAATGTGATACAAGTTTATGAAAGAGACCCAGATACGGGATTGCTAACGGACGTGCACCGGGATATTAAAATAGACAAACCGGTTTGCATACGGTTTGTTCCATAACTTATTATAACTAATCCATAAAGTTACTGTCTCCGCCATTATTGCGACTCTGAATCTGCTCTCCTATACAAATCAAATCTCCCGATGAGACCAAACACAACAAAAGAAAGCGTATATGTTCTCAAAGGGAGATTCGCATCTCAACTAACTATTATTAAAACAATAAATCTATCTTTTCTACAACAATCCCCTTATTCTTCTGATTCTCCACATCGTAAAGTTCCTCTCGAAGCGAAATCTGAACAAAGTCAATAATTCTCCAATCTAATGCGACACCATTATTATTTTGTGCAGAAGCCGGATACCAATAAGGATTAACTCCGGGCCAGTCTTGAGGTAACATAGCTGCTTTCGTCGGTATAAGTTCAGATACAGGTATTAAGATATCCGAAACTTCATCCTTCAAATTGAAGACCGCGCCATACCCTCGTCCTTCTCTATCTACCAAATTACAAATGGCTTTATCTGTATTATTTACCCCATAAGCACGAATACGGATATAAGAAGGAGCTGTTTTACTTTTACTCCGCCAAGCTATCCGCCCACCAATATAGTGAGAGAAAGTCACATCACAAGGAGCAGTATAATCATCCTTTTTCTCCAAATCAGGAACAGAAAGTTGAAAAGCAGGCGTCAGCTCCGTGCCTGAAACAACCGGACTGAATTGTGATTCGGGACTTCTGAATGTACGCGTACGGCGGATATGTTTCCAGTTATCCTGTGCTCCCAACAGAGACAAAGGAGTAGTTTCATTCACCAGACGCATTGCATAAGTAGCCTGTTCATAATAATCCCACCGTTCGGGCGTACAATACGTCTTCGCCGGAAATAATAATGTATCCTCACCCGCATCCACCCCAAAGTGATATTCATAATTACCTTTTGCAAGCCAGCTTAAATCCACTTGAGCTTTATAATAAAAGCCATCTTCTGCCGTCATCGGTATTCGTTTACAGCCCCAAGGCTTCAACATCAGGTATACATCTACCTGCTTAGGGCGCTTTGGTCCAAAGACTTCACAACAGAATGTGATCTCTTTATCAGAAGTAAATTCCGACCAAGTATGGTTTGCAATCTTCCATTCTTTCATGGGAATCTGGTAGAAATCTTTGGCAGGGAGTTCTTCCTTACTGACTAATTTTCCTTCTTTAACCAAATATTTTCCCGGTAAGATAGTCGTCTCTATTTCGAAGCCGGGAAGTTGTATTTTTATAGCCCGCTCATTATAAGCCGATTTTCTTGATACTCTATGCTTATTCAACATCTTGAAAGGATCATTCACATCCATAATATCCGGATACACTTCCAATTGCCAGTTATTATTATCCTGTTTGTCGAGAAAATAAATACCTGTCCCTGAATAATGGACTACCGGAGAAGAACCGACTCCGGCAATATGCTTTAATGCTTTCAAATCTTTAGGCTGTGTAGTCGTCGTATTTGAATAATAAAACAAATCTCCTGAATTTATTTCACTCAACCGTTCGTCATAACTCACCCGAAAATCTCCAAATGTCCTATTGTCCGGATAATATCCAAAATGCTTGCCACGAGGGACGCGACGCATGACTTCGGCTGCAATCATCCCGCTCACTGCCTTTGAAGGAGTAAAGACCATATTAAAGAAATGTGTCTGCCAACCCAGATTCATTGGAGTAGTACGCAGCATATCATAAGAGAATAACGCAGCAAACTGAATACCTCCACGACGATATTCCCGCACCATAGCCGGATACATAAAACCGGAAGCCATATCAGTAGCATCAAATTCATAGACTAACTTTGCTTTCCCCTTCAAATCAGGATGAAGCATCTGCTCATAGCGGTCGACAAATAACAAGCCATTTCCTTCTATAGAATGATTATTATTGAGCGCACTCGGATACCAAGCATAAGTAGAGCCTTGTATATCCGATTTCTTGATAGCAGGAGATACCCGGAAGTCCTGACTGACATTATAGAAAGTCAACTTCTTGCAACCGGTACTACGGATGGCTTTACACATCCGATTTATATAGCACACCATACCGGGAATATCTTCCGGAAATTGGGTAGGCTCATTGATTAACTCAACAAATAAAATATTCGGTTCATCTTTCAAACAACGCCCCGTGTAAGGGTTACGATGATTAAGCAGCTGCTTCATATAATTCTCCTGTGCACAAACAGCATTTTCATCATGAATAAGCGTAGTTTTAGGATAATATTTAGCCAAACCCGTATTTGTAGTATCTCTCATTTCCGGCCATTGAGAATCATAAGTGACAATAGGACTTAACAGCATATAAATATCTCGTTTGCACGCTTCCGCAATAAGATAGTCAAACAGTTCCAAATGCTCATTCTCCTGTAAATTACCCAGTCGGTCGGTATTCTGAAAGTCTCCCCAAAAGCATAGGCGTAAAGCATCCCAATTCATTCTTTTAAAATGATCCAAATCTTCTACAACCATCTGTTTCCTATCACCGCCAACATAATCTGCCGCCCGGAAATCACAGGCAGAAGGGAGACAGTAGTTGGCTCCGAACAGAGCGACCTCCTGTTTATTCTTTTTCCAGCGAATAACCCCTGAAGAATCCATATATACCAATTCCTGCGCCCCTATCTGACAAAGATAACCCAGAGAACAAAGTAAAATGAAAAGTATTCGTTTTATCATCTTATTTATCGTTTAGAATTTTATCGTTGTAATATATTCAGGTACCACTTCCACATGATTGATCGTACAAACCGCTCCTTTCGAAAAGTCGGGTATTGCTTCTTTAGGCAAGTCAATTAAAAAAGGAGCATCCGAACGCAACGGGCGGAAGTAAAAGCTCAAATCTTCTTTTTTCATCTGTTGTGAAAAGCGCTTTAACCCAATAGTCCATGGAGCACCATGATAGAAATGGTCGAGTACCAAAGTTCCATTCATAAAGGCCATTGCCACATCTCCTGTATAATTGAGACGCAGGAAATATTCCTGCACTTGGGGAGCTTGCATCTTATCGTCAAAACGTACAGTCAAACGACGGGCACCTACTTTCTTATAAGAAAAGTCAGGTTTCACTATTTCCACTTCTTTTATATATGGTTTGAAACCTTGTTTAGACGGATAAAGCACATACTCAAACCTATTATTGCCAAGACTTAACAACTGTACTTCTCCACTGCCCGGAAGAACTGTTGCTTCGGTTATAAGCAACTTTCCATCTATCTTGCAGCTATTCAACGCCTGCTCACGGGTAAGAGTAGTGATTTTTACTTCCTTACCTGCTTTAGTACGGATACTAAAAGTGCTCTTCAGTCCGGGAACAGGAGCAAACTGATTCTTTCCACGCACAGTTGCCTTATCAAATACATATTCTGTATTCATGCCATCGGGAGTAAAGAAGAAATAGTGTTCTTTACCGTTATCATCAATCTTCATCAGAAGTTGAGCCGTAGCATACTTCAACAGAGCATCTTCCATAAGGAAATTGAAAGGTAAAATTACACTCTCGTCTTTCGGTAAAGTAAAACTTCCCTTAGCCGGAATCTGTATCGTTTCATTATCCAGTTTCAAGCGAAGCTGCAAATCTTTCTGGTCAATACGTGCAGTATCGTGATCTTGAAAGTTAACCATGAAAACGAAACCGGAACCAGCTTTCATACGAGCTGCATAACGCAAAGTTTCACGATTATCCGGAGTAATTTTCTCATAACCTTCAGGTAAAACAGTTTCCATTGGGGCCAGACGATCTGCAAAGTCAGCAAGAAAAGAATGTAATAGGCGAAGAGTGCGATAGGATTCGTGTTCCAAACCAAACTCTCCCAATGGAGCCTGAAAATCATAAGAAACTTTCGGCATCCCCATCGGTTCATCATTGAACGAAGCCACACCGCCAATCATTTTCGGAGTGGAACCACCATGATACATATAATAACCAATACCGTTAGCTCCACTACCCAACGTACGTACCATTAAAGCCTCGGCAGCTTTTGCCGTAACAATAGGACGACGTTTGTAGATCATCTGAATCCCCGCTCCCATCTCCGCACAGAAAGAAGGAAATTTATCCGTGTCATAACGAACCGGCGCATAATCCGGATTTTTTTGAATATCCTTAAACATACAGAAAGGAGACATCTGAGGTTCAGCCCAGAACGGATAGGTGTAAGCTGCAGTCACAGGAATCGCCTCATTACCGATAACAGCAGCATTTCCCCATCCGGTAGCTGTATAGATTGGAGTGATAATACCAGCATCTTCCGCCATTTGCTTAAGTGTTTTCATGTGCAGATCACCCAGTTCGGCAGTCGTGATTTTCTTGTCCTGTACACTAACACCAATCATAGTAATTGAGGAATCGTAGGTCGCAGTAGTCATATCCAACGGTTCACCCGGATAATTCACTCCCCATGGGGCAGCCGAGTGTTGATGTTCATTCTCTATTTGTGTACCGATAATAGGACCACCGTCTTTATAATAAAGTCCTTCAAGTTGCTTGGCTATTTCTTCATAAAGGCGTTTAGCATAAAACAAATAATTTTCGTCATTTGAACGAACTTCCAATGGTTTCGCAAAAAGCCAGTCAGGCAAAGCGCCATTACGTATTTCCCCGTGACCAAAAGGCCCGATGCGGACAATCACATTCATATCATGCTTTTTACACAGTTCAAAGAACCTGCGTATATCCAGATTTCCACTCCAATTAAAAACTCCTTCCTGCTCTTCATGCAAGCTCCAGAATATATAGGTCGGAAGTACGTTTATTCCTCCGGCTTTCATCTTCAGAATTTCTTCTTCCCATTGTTCATGGGGATAACGGCTATAATGGAATTCCCCCATCACCGGAATGACAGGTTTACCATCCATAGACATATAATAACTATTCACGTCAATGCTGCCGCCTCCGGGACGGGTTCCGCCCAACTTCAGATGGCCTGTATAGATCACTTTTTCCTTTACGGGTGCTGAAAGCTCATATACCTGTTGAGCCATAACAGTTGCCGTCATTGCACAAAGTGCTGATGTTAATATAATACTTTTCATAGTCTATATATTCATTATTTACAATTCATTCATTTTTTGTTTATGATTATCTATCATAATTATTTTGCTTGATAGCCCCCTTAGATTCATCAATGAAACTCTGCGGAATCCAGAAACGATTGTGTCCTTCATGCACATTAAAGTATCCCCTGCCCTCGGACCTGTTAATTGCATCAATGCGTGCATTGGCATATTCGACATATTTTCCAAAGCGAACAAGATCCTGCCGGCGAAGACCTTCGAGATAAAATTCATGTCCGCGTTCTAAAAGTAAAGCCTCATTGAACGTTTCTTTTGAAGCCGTTTGTGAATCATCCAAAGCAGACAAGCCTGCACGATTACGAACACGATTCACGAGACCAATCGCCTCTGTTGTAGGAGAACCTTCATTGCGGTTGATACATTCGGCAAGCGTAAGCAATACATCCGAATAACGATAAATAACCACATCAACACCACTTTGCGCATCTTTCATATCCGGGTCCATCCCATATTTCAGAGGTAATGCACCTTTAGCCAACTGACTACTGTTTGTACGGTCGATCTTCTCCCCCTTCTTATTTGTATAACCCGTCACTACATTCTTTAAACGTGAATCACCTTCCTCAAAAGTACCATAAAAATCCCAAGGCATCACATAACCGCCCCAACCTGTTGCCTTCTCTGCCCAAGGATAATCGGCAGGAAGCACCTCGGCCGTCATATAGTTTGAGTACCAACTGGCAGTACTATTACAAGCCAATTGTAAGATGACCTCATTATTGCCTATTCCCTCCTTAGAAAAAACATAATTATAATCAGGTTGCAAACTATATACACGTCCCTCCATCTCCATCAATTCACGAGCTAGAATTTCCGCCTTTTCAAAATAGCCTTTTATCATGTAATACTTCAACAAAATCATACGGGCAGCACCTTTAGTCATACGACCGCGTGCTTCAGCCACTTCTGGTAAATCCCGAATCGCATCCCGCAGGTCTGTTTCCATCATCGTATCATACTCCTCTTCCGTCAGACGAGGTAAGTAAACAAATGTTTGCGGATCATCCAACACTTCATCCGGAGCTACGGGTACAGGGCCAAACATATCATAAAGATAAAGTCCCATCCAACCTCGCAAAGCCTTCGCTTCACCGGAATAAAGAGTTTTAGCCTCCTCACTTACCAGAGAATTCTCAATACGGCGAATAGTATTCCGTGCTTTCGAAAGGAAATTGTAGCGTTCGAAATTCGAATAAGCATGATCTTGGATACTGCCTCCTACTGTGGCATACCATTGTTGGAAATATAATTCATCCGACTCCCATGCCCAGCAAGACCAAAGTACATCAGTTGTCATATCTCCAATAATCTGATAACCGGAATAATCTGCAGAATAAACAGATTTAAAATCCCCGGGGTTAAAATCATAGTAAAGCGAGTTGACTGCCAGTTTCAAATCAGTCTCCGTCTTAAAGAAATTCTCCGGAGAAATCTCGGTATAATCCAGACGTTCCAATTCACAGGAAGTCATTGAAAACAGCATCAAGGCTGTTGCTATATATTTCATTGTTTTCATACCTATTATATTTTAGAATTTCACATCCAAACCAATAGCAAATGAGGACTGATTCGGGTAAGCTCCAATACCGTTTCCTGTTTCAGGGTCCATCCCTTTATAAGGAGTAAACACGGCAAGATTACGCCCTGCAGCATACAGTCTGACTGAACGAATTTTATTCTTAAACCATTGAGCAGGGAAAGTATAGCCGATAGATACGTTATCTAAACGCAAATACCACGCCTTCTCAAGGAAGAAATCGCTCTTACTGGGATTCACACCCGAAGAAGCTTCAGCCACTCCCGGCAATGTGCCCATAGGATTGGCAGGTGACCAACGATTCTTCACTTCTTTCAAGACATTGACGCCATACGTAATATCTTCAATACCATAAATAGACTGTAACTTAATATCGTTCACTTTCCATCCATTCAAAGAACCATACAGGTAAATGTTAGCATCCCAATTCTTCCAGCGGAATGTATTGTTAATACTGAAAGGAATCGGTGTATTATTTGCCAGTACCACAATGTCCGCATCATCCAAAATTCCGTCTTCACCCGCAATCCGGATATAACGACCTTCACTATCACGCATTTTTTCTCCATTCTCATCAAGCTTATATCCATACAAGTCCTGATAAAGAATAGCTCCGGCACCGGATTTCTGTAAATGTTTATAAGATTGATCCATTTGAATCAGACCGTTCGTTTTGTATCCATAAATATTATTCCATTCTTCCACATAATCTTGATAAACGGCAGGAATAAAATCAGGGTCACGTTTTGTAGTATGATTACGATAATAAGAGAAATTAATATCAGTGGTCCATCCAAAGTTCTTATTGTCGAAATTTACACTATGAATACCAATGTCAATACCACGGGCACGATAAACAGTAGCCGAATTATAGTCTATCGTCTTCACTTCATGATAAGACATCAAGCTTTTAGACATAATGACATCTTTACGAAGGCGCTGATACAAGTCGATAGAGCCGGACAATCGGTTATTGAAGAAACCGAAATCAATACCCAAGTTATAGTCGGTCAATGTCTCCCATTTCAGCTTGTCATTACCTAATTTGGAGATAGCCATACCATTTACCAGACTCCCGTTGGGCGCAAATGCACCTTGAGATACCTTATAATAGGTATTGATACCTGTCAAATTACCGGCATTACCTGTTTGCCCCATACCGGCACGCAGTTTCAGATTACTCAACCAACTGATATTCTTCATCCAGCTTTCTTCATTCATACGCCAGGCTGCAGATACTCCCGGAAAAGCTCCCCACTGATGCTCCTTCGAGAAATTAGACGAGCCATCTACACGGAGATTGACAGTCAGAATATACTTGGATGCTAGTGAATAGTTCAAACGCGCGATGAACGAAGCCATTTCACTGGCTCCTTTATACGAACTTATAGCCGGCTTTTCCTGTTCGCTTGTTCCTATATTGTTCATCAACGAGCCGTCATAAGGAAACTGGGAAGCTACAATGCCCATTCCTTCCCAAGAAGATTTCTTATATTCAAAACCAGCCATCAGATTTACATCATGAATCTCATTAAAGACTTTGGTATAATTGGCAATGGCATTAAACAGGTTCATCTGTGATTTGGCATTCTGTTTGGAAGCTTGTCCGTCCATACTATATCCCTTTTTTGTCGTAGTGGGAATATATTGATCCGCCTGCACATCTTTCATATCAAAGCCGACCGTAGCTTTCAGCAACAAATCCTTAATCGGTCTGAATTCCAGATAACCACTGACAAACAGGTCACGGCTCACAGTCTGGTCAGTTATATCCAATAATGAAACCGGATTCGGATAAATATCGCGAATCGGATTAACCGAATATTTTCCATCTTCATCGTATACCGGTACAGTAGGAATAAACGTCATAGCCGAATAAATCAATGCCGAATTATCTTGCCGTTCATTACCCAATGGCACATCGTGATACTTTATTTGAGAGAAAGTAGAATTAATACCAGCTTTCAGCAGACGATTAATAGTCTGATCTACATTCAAACGACCCGTTATGCGATTCATCGAATTATTTTTAGCAATTCCCTGATGGTCGTAATAGCTCAATGAGAAGAGATATTTTGTAGCATCCGTACCGGCAGATACCGAAAGATTGTGTTCGTTTACAATACCGACACGAGTTACCTCATCCATCCAGTCCGTACCATCGCCTACAAAATTTGCAATCTGTCTATCGGTATATTTCTTTTCATCCCCACGTCCCAGTTCATCAAACACTTTATTCTGTTCAATCATGAAATCACGTGCATTCAAGAAATCCGGTGCATCTTTAATATACTGAAAAGCAACCGAACCTGAATAGGAGATGTCAGGCTTACCCGTTTTTCCTCGTTTGGTAGTAATCAGGATTACACCACCCGAAGCATCCGAACCGTAAATTGCAGCAGCAGAAGCATCTTTCAGAATATCAATTGTCTCAATATCATTAGGGTTAAGGTTAATCAGAGCATTATCTTTCTCCCCTCCACTATAAGCTGTACCCGCTGTCACGGTCTTGGAAGAAGCCTGCGGTACACCATCAATCACAATCAACGGAGTCTGCCCGGAGAGACCCCCTCGAATGGATATATTCATTGATGCTCCCGGATTGGCACTGTTTTGTGTGATGTTCATTCCTGATGAACGTCCACGCAACATAGAACCGACCGAAGCAGAGGCAGCTGTTGGTAGTTCATCTGCTTTTACAGAAGCTACCGCACCGGAGATACTGCTTTTTTTAGCTGTACCGTAACCGACTACCACAATTTCATCCAATGTCTTATTATCTTCTTTCAATGTAAATTCCATTGGAGCAGTGGTTACTTTCTTCTCTTGAGAAATATAACCGATATAAGAAACAGTTATCACTGCTCCCGAAGGTACATCCGAAAGATTAAAATGACCATTCAAATCAGTGATAGAGCCATTAGTAGTACCTTTCACTACTACACTCGCCCCAATGATTACTTCACCAGCCGGATCTTTCACTACCCCTTTCACCTGAATACCTTGTGCTATCAGTGAAGTAGTCATCAACAGGAAGGACAGCATAAGTCCCGCCTTTTTTACTAGTTGAATATATTTTTCCATACTTGTTTCATTTTATTCTGTTACTTTCTTGATTGTCGCCCACAGTGCAGCTGTATCAAAGGTGGCTTTCACTTTACCTGCATAATCAGTTTTGTAAGTAATGCAACTACCCGTTGCTGCTTCAAACCACCAGTTGCCCGCTGCATCTGCACGGAATACCCGCGCCCAGCCACTCGTATAGAAGTAATATTGACGGTCACCGGCATAATCGCCCAAGACGGACGTTTCCACTTCATAACGATAAGTATCCGTCTGTGTCATCTGATCTGAAGCTCCCCAATCAGCAAAACTAAAACCTGTGCCCGACATCCATAAAGGTTCGGTGCAAGTACCCGACGGAATATCCATATTCCAATAACTATATGTATGAGCTTTCAAATCAATCCAAACACTGTAATAGCCTTTTTTCGGAAGCACAACTGGAACTACATAACCATTCTTATTCATCAGTTTGCTGCTAACATAAGGGCTGGTTCCATACAAATCTCCTTCCATCGATTTTGTCGGTACAAAGTAAACCTGTGCATTGTCAGTCGGAGCATAGAATTTTCCTTCGTATTGATATTCACCTTTTCGATCCATATAACGATAATAGCCATTCACATAATCATTCGGATTCTCATCAGCATTAACAATATACATCTGTGCATAATCCTGAATCGGGTCTTCTTCCTCTGCCAACATTACAACTACCGTAGTATTGACAACCGTTTCATTGCCACCTGCATCCGTAACAGTTAAAGTAACCGGAAACTCTCCGGTAGTAAAATCAATAGTACGTTTCAATTCTCCACTACGCCCGCTAACTTCCACAGTCTCGTCAATTTGCATACCGGGTATTTGCAAACGGATGTTCTTTAGTTCACGGTCATCCGTAAACTTCATATTCAGATTCCAACTTCCCTTATTGGTAGCAGTATTAAAGTCCACCGCAATTCGTGCCGGAAGCTGTGTTTGCATAACCGGACTTTCCATATCCGCAATATAAGTCAATAGAACATTCTTCTTTGTTTCCCATCCGTTCACGTCACGAATTGTAATTAACAGATGCTCTTCAAAAGTAGCAGTTTTCGGTACAATCAGCCGATAATCATAGTTAAATACTTTTGGTTTCTGTCCATTCAAATCATAGGCCTTATGTATCCCCCAACTTTCACAACTCAATGTAATGCTTGCCAATCCGGCATAGTTAGAAGCCGTTCCCGACACTAGTACCGTATCACCGGGAAATGTTTCTATCTCTTCATTTGCCACATAAAGACCGGGAGCCACATCTTCCTTATCATCCTCACAGCCAACAGCCAAACAAACGAGCGTCAGCAATAGATATAGTTTTCCGATTGTTTTTAAAACGTTCTTCATGGTATATTCTTTTTAGTTATTATATTTGAATGCATCTAATACTTCCATTCTATTTCCTGAAAAATCGAACAGAGTGGTATTACTTACATAATTCTTGGCACCCAATTCCCATCCCATACCTTCTACTTCGATAAAAATAGGATCCCAGTAAAGGAAACCAAGAATACGGCAATCTTTCGCCTGCTTTATTTCTTTGATAAGTTCGAGCATAAAGTTCTTTTGTCCGAGCGGAGAGAAATCCGCATACGGGCCATTATCTGCCAATTGTCCCGGGCTTCCATCAGGCAAAGTTTTGTTCCAGCTATAACCGGTTTCCATAATCAGGATATCTTTATCAAATTTAGCAGAAACATAATCCGCCCATTCACACATCTGTGCAGCACTTTTATCAGTCCAAAAAGGATAGTAGGAAGCTCCGATTACATCATATTTTGTATGTCTATTCTTCAATTCGCCAAAATACCAGTTATATTGAGACTTATCTCCGGCAGCATTCAAATGAATGATAACCTTCGAATCTTGTGATACAGCTTTCACTGCATCATAACCCGCATTGTATAATTCGGAAAGTTGAGCAAAATTTTCATAACTTCCTTCAGGATACAACATACCGGCTTGTGTCTCATTGCCTAAGGCTACAAATTCGGGAGTAGTGCCCTGTGCTTTCATTTTATTCATGAAGTTGAAAGTAAAATCATAGAGCGCTTGCTTTAATCCGGCAAAATCCAATCCTTCCCAATCGTGTGGTTTGGTTTGCGTTTCCCCATTGGTCCAATAATCACTATAATGAAATGTCAACTGTATTTGCATACCGGCCTGCTTGGCCCGTTTAGCCAAACGTAAAATATCATCAGGTCCGGAAATACCTTCAGGCAAACGGTTGGAAGGAGAATAGTCAGGATTTCCCGGATCATTATATAAACGAAGACGAACAATGTTAAACCCATTGTTTTTAAGAATATCAATACAGTCTTTTTCTTCTCCATTCTCATAGAATTTGCCGCCCATCTGTTCTACATAGGTCAACTGTGAAATATCACCGCCCTTCAGCAGATTATATTCTTTCTCCGTTTTCTTTAAACGCAATCCATCGAAACGACTCCAGTTGGTTTCAGCCGATTCACTGTGTATTTCAATATCACATTTTCCTCCTTCTACTTTAATCCCACGCACATAAGAACGAATCCAAGTAGCAGGAGATGCTTGTAAGGAAGTCATCTTCTTATTATCAGTACCGGCAGCCACATAACAGGAAATTTGTCCTCCACTACTTTTATAATAAAATTCAAGGTCATAAATTCCATCCTCCAAACCATTAACAGTCTGACGGGTGGATACCGTGTAGGCAGAAGTTGCCCCATAATGCAAAGCATAGATTCCTTCGCATCCTCCTTCAACTACTTTTACGGCAGAATTATCTCCACTGATTGTCCATCCCTTCGGGGAAACTGTTTCAGCAGCATCTTCTTCAAAACTACCATTAGGTACTTTTACCACCACAACAGCAGGTTCAGGATCAGCAACTGTCACAGGATCATCCGAACAAGCAGTCATACTGCATACAACGGAAAAGCCCATCACTATAAAGCTTGTAATTTTCATGATTAAACTGTTTTTAATATTTCTCATGTCATTGTTGTTTAAGGTTTATATAAAAGCAAGAACTTGTGACGATACTTATAGAAGCACCGTCACAAAGTTGTCCTATCCTATCAGAGTCCTAAAAGCCTGGATACCCTGATGATTTATATCCAATCTTTCTACTTCATTCAATAACCGGATGGATTTCTCCTTCTGGTTCAGCCCCCAATATCCTAATGCCATCATATATTTGCAGTGAATTACATTCCTTATTGTCAAGTCATCCTCCCAAATTAATAGATCGGGTAGCGACACTGCAAAATAATCCATTTTAATCTTGTCAAACAAATGTTTTTCTCCATAAGAAGTCAATTTATGGAAGCGACCATTAGCCTCATCCAGACGCCCGAGTTTCAATAATGCCAAACCTTGATAGAATATTTTATCGGGTTTTGCATCGTTGTAGTACATGGCAGCAGCCGGTTCAGTTGGCCCGAGAATTGCCTGTTCCCAACATTCTGCAGCTTTCTCATTCTGCCCTAAACCTTCATAAGCACAACCTAAAAAGTAGTAGAAGTCGTTCTCTTGTGCACCATATAGTTTTCCTTCACCCAAATGATGTGGATATTCCAGACATTCTTCCAGCAATGTAATAGCTTCCTTATAATTACCGACAGTTAATGCCTGTTTGGCTAATTCTACGCGGGCCAGCTGATATTGGGCAGGTACTTTTCCTTCTCCCCCCTCCCATGGATGGAAGTTATGTGCATCAAGCAGTGTCTTAGCCTTCTTGTATTCTCCTGTTTGATTCAATAATGTGATCTCTTCCAATATTAAATCATCACGTTGCATTATCAACTCCGGATATTGTTGCAGGAAAGCCAGACGCTCTTTATGCAAACGGCGAACACGTTTGTACAGCTGATCCAGTTCCATTAAAATACGTGCATCAGTAGTGTCAAGCCGGAAAGCACGTTCCATATATTCGATGGCTTTTGTCTCTTCATTCTTTTTATTGAAATAAGCCAAAGCCAAATTACGCCATACGGTCGGAAAACTATCGTCCAGTTTTGCCGAAGTTTCCCATGCTTCCATAGCCAAATCGTACTGCCGTTTATCGTAATAAAGATTACCTAAATAATAAGGTGCTTTTGCATCATCCGGATTCTGTTCCATAGCACATTGCAGTGCTATAATTGCTTCCAGGCGATTGGGGAAACAGTAATCGGGACAAGCCATCTTTGCATCGGCAAATGCCTGATGCGCTCCGGGAAGTCCTCCCTGAAACAGACACCATCCCAAGTAATAATAAGTCATTGGAGTAACAGCAGCTTCTTCAATAGCTATCTTCCATAAAGAAGCAGCTTCCTGCCAACAACCAGCCGCACAATAATCAAGAGCAATTTCATCATAATTGTGAGCTTCACCGCGCATCATTTCTTTCAAGGTGACTAACTCGTCGGAAGTATTCATAATCAAATACTTCTCATAACGACAGCCAAAGTTAAACTGATCGATAGCTAATGAATCATCAATCAACTGCAGAGCTTCTTCTGTTTTACCCATTCGGCGGAGAATGGTAGTCTTTAAGGCACGAGCTTTATGATTGTGCCAGTTACGAATAAGCGAACGGTCAACTTCATCCAATGCATCTTCCAAACGATTTTGCATAGTAGAAATCTGTGCACAAGCAAAATATCCGGCATCCTGCCAAGCTGCATTCCAACAAGATTTATAGAAACGATCATAAGCCTCATTGTAGCGTCCCTGATACTTCAAAGCAAGACCAAGATTATAAATAGGTTCTCCATCATACGGATTTGGATTACGTTTCTGCAAGGTTTTTACGGCTGTGAGCAGATATTGTTCTGCTCTACAGAAACGACCTTTACGAATATACCACAAACCAAGCGCATTATTATTACGCACATCAATCGGATCACGACGTAATGCCTCTTCATAATATTCTACGGGATTGTATGTAGCGTGCCTGTATTGTTCCAAATGTAATCCGGTCAGATAAAGCTGTTCGGTGGTCTTTATTTCTTCCGGTAACAAAGCTGCTTCGGCAGCATCAGGAATCGGTTTCACTTCTTCCGGTTCTGCATGCCAATACAGTAATTCTTTTCCGCTGGCCGTGATTTCAAGATTTAGCCTGTTAAATTCTTCACCTTCTACATTTACCGTTTCATCCAGCAATTCCTCCGGAGTAATAGTTTTCTCCTTATTATAATATACCTTACCGTCTTCATTTTTCAACACCACGTTTACCGTCTGTCTGGAGGTAGCGAATATTTTAAAACGTACACTGTCCTCTCCCTCCGGTTCAATGTTCATCAGTAAATCTCTACTTGCATTTTTCACTACTCCCAATTCCCGATAAGGCAGGAAATACTGCACGAAACTCTTTTCTTCATAAGGTTGCAACCAGGTAAAGTCCGGCTGATTTTCGGTATATACACCTGCCATTAATTCAATATACGGACCATCTTCATCTGTCAGATTACGATCCCATGCACGACCAAAATCGCCATTCCCCCAAGTCCACTGTTTTTTACCTGGAGAAATATGATGGTTGGCAACATGAAGCATACCGGCACGAGTGTCATTTTCATATCCCCCTTCAAAATTAAAACGGGAATTGACAGCCATATAGGAAGTAGGAACTTTGATATTCTTGTAGTTCGAGATGTCTACGCCGGCAGAATAGTCCATCTTGTAGTAAGTGCCCGTTGCAATAGGGAAACTCGATACAGCACGCTTTCCATGATCGAATACAGCATTAATATCTGGCGGGAATACGCTCTGATAATAGTCATTGACAGCTACGGCAGGATTAGCCCACCATAAAAAGGTTTGTGGAACTTCAGTGCGGTTATAAAGCACCCCTTTTATTTCAAGAAAAGCGTGTCCCGGACGAAGGGTAAAACCTGCCATTCCTTTCTGATGAAACATACGTTCCATTTCATTCACCCACACAGTAACACTGCCATCGGCATTCTCTTCAATAGTTGTATCCACAGGCATATAAGTGCTGGGACGATGATGCTGTGGCCAGTTAAACTCAATACCTCCTGATATCCACGGTCCAACAAGCCCTACCAAAGCCGGTTTTATGACATGATTATAATAAATAAAATGACGCTGTTTGATCTTATCATAAGCCATTTGCACACGCCCGCCCAGTTCCGGGAGAATCATGACCTTGATATATTCGTTTTCGATAAAAACAGCATTATACTCTTTATCCACTTTCTCATCAGACATCGATTCAATCACAGGATAAGGATAAACTACCCCGCTACTGCCTTGATACACACGCTTCTCTAAGAAAATAGGATTCTTCTCCGGTTTACCTACTTCATAAGTAGGAATTACCACCTTTTCTTTCCATGCTTTTACCATCGTATTATTGATTATATATTTGTTTTAAAATTCGTTGTCAAAGAAATCAAGAGACAAAAAGGGTTGGGGACAGGGAGATTTTATCTTCTCCCCGCCTATTAATAATGTCACCCAATACCTATTTACTTACTTATTTATTTGCCAACCCGTTATCGTTTATTTAATTAAATCCTTCTCCAAAGCTTCCAGTGATTTGCCTTTTGTCTCGGGCAATGCTCGGAAGAAAAACAGATAGCCTACAGCACAAATCGCTGCATAAATCCAGAATGTGCCACTGCTTCCCAAAAAGTTATTCAGTAATGGGAAAGTATATGTTAATGTGAAACTGCCTACCCATAAAGCAAATGTACAAGTTGCCATTGCCACGGCACGTACCCGGTTCGGGAAAATTTCAGCAAGCAATACCCAAGTGATAGGTCCTAATGACATAGCATAGCAAGCAATAGCTAAAACTACCAACACCACCATAAAGAAGCCGCTTACTTCGAAGAAATAACAAGTGCCGAGAATGAGATAAATACCAGCCAGTCCTCCGGCTCCCAGAAGCATCAAGGCACGGCGTCCCAGACGATCTACTGTATAAATTGCCACAAAAGTAAAGATTACATTTGCCACTCCTGTCACCACAATATTAAAGAGAACATCTCCTAATGAATATCCCGCAGACTGGAATATCTCTTGTGCATAATTGAATATTACGTTCGTACCGCACCACTGTTGGAATACAGCTACAATAATACCTAAAATAAGTACCTTACGGAACGGACGGCTAAACAACAACCTTAATCCACCTTCCGATTTCGAAGATTTCGTTTCTTCTACCAGGCGAAGTTCCTGATCGGCATAATCGTCACCTCCAATTTGCCCAAGCACTTTCCATGCTCTGTCTTTTTTTCCTTTCATAGCCAGCCAACGAGGACTTTCGGGGATAAAACATGCTAACAGTAAGAATACCGCAGCAGGAAATGCAGCAGCCCAAAACATCCATCGCCATCCCATCTGCCCATTCCAGGAAGCACAAATATCAGCAGGAGTAAAATCGACAGGAATAGGATCCGCTATCAGCCAGTTAGTAATTTGAGCCCCTAAAATACCCAGTACAATCGTTAATTGGTTCAATGAGACGAGCTTTCCCCGGATGGAGGTAGGAGCTACTTCGGCAATATACATAGGAGAAAGTCCTGAAGCAATGCCGATGCCAATACCTCCCAGAAAACGGGCAGCGAGAAACCAGCTAAACACAGAAAAAGCTCCGGTAGCATAAGCAGAAGACAAGAATATGAAAGCTGAAATTATCAATAGAGGTTTACGTCCATAACGGTCTGCCATCATACCTGCCACCATTGCGCCAATCAAACAGCCAAGTAAAGCTACGCTCATAGCTAACCCTTGCATAGCAGGTACATCGGCAATATCAAAATAAAGTTCGTAGAAAGGCTTCGCTCCTCCTATCACTACCCAGTCGTAGCCGAAAAGCAGTCCGCCCATCGCGGAAACTAAACAGATAAAATAGACAAATTTTTTATTATAACTTTTCATACCATTAGAAGATTGATTAATTGATATTGCAAAGATAGAGGATGTTAAGAGGATAAAAAATAGAATTTCATTCGATAAAGATGGACAATCTTATTTTTTGCTGTTTATTTGATAGATTGCATACATTATTATATATTTGCGTCAAACAGCAAAATCATATACTATGAGATTATGGTAAAATTAAAAGATGGATTTACCGGTGAAAGAGCCTTAGTGCTTCCCCGCATGATCGTTGACAAGATGGAAGAGGATCCTCTGACCTCTATGCTCCATATCACTGACATCGGGTATTACCCGAAAGCCAAGCATCACTACCGTGAACGAATCGAGCCTATCAATCAATATGTATTCATTTATTGCATAGATGGAGCTGGATGGTACCGCATAGGTGAACAGGAATATACTGTCTCCGCCAATCAATATTTTATTCTTCCGGCGGGAGTTCCTCATGCGTATGCTTCTAATAAATCCTTACCATGGACTATTTACTGGATACACTTTAAAGGTATTCTCGCTCCCTTTTACGCTCAAGAGGCGAGCCGTCCGATGGATATTCAACCTGAATTGCACTCACGTATCAGCACACGTATCAATCTATTCGAAGAGATATTTAATACTTTAAAGAATGGATATAGCAATGAAAACCTGCGTTATGCATTCTCTATGTTCCATTTTTATCTGGGGACATTGCGATATATACAGCAATTTCGTAATGCAGCTGCAGGCAATGACGCAACAGATGATGAAAACATAAGCGAACTGGCTATTCATTATATGAAGGAAAATATGGAGAAGCATCTTAGCCTGCAAGATATAGCCGATCAGATAGGATATTCTCCTTCTCACTTTTCGATGTTGTTTAAAAAGAAAACAGGTCATAGTCCATTGACCTATTTCAACTTATTAAAGATACAGCAAGCTTGCCTGTTACTCGACACTACTGATATGAAAATTAATCAGATATGCTATAAAATAGGCATCGAAGATACCTATTATTTCTCCCGGTTATTCAGTAAAATAATGGGCATGTCACCACGAGAGTATCGTAAGTCTAAAAAGGGATAAGGGAGCTTTACTTCTTTTGGACTTTGGGCAATCCGGTTATCAGGAATGTGAGTCTTCACAACGATTTTACTTCCATTCCTGGTACACTTGATACATTCTCTCCGCAATGTTCCCTCTTTCAGGTTGAAAATCAGATTCGGATTGAAGTGTTCTCCGTTGATACGGGTTTCGAAATGCACATGTTCGGTAGTGGCACGGCCAGTACGCCCGGTTAGCGCGATAGGTTGTCCGGCTTTTACGATATCACCGCTTTTAACCAAATTCTTGAAGTTGTGGCTATAAAGGGTTTCTAATCCGTTAGCGTGACGGATGACAACTATATTTCCATAGGCATAATACGGCTTTGCCATACGTACCACTCCATCAAAAGCAGCACGAATCGTATCTTTTGCACAGGTTTTAATGTCTGTTCCCGAATGCCCTCCACGAGTTCCATAAGCAGAGATTACTTTTCCTCCGGGTAAGGGAAAAGCATATTCGTGATCTTTCAAAGAATCCAAATGCAGATAGATGTGATTATCTTTTGCAAATAGTCCAGGAGTAGCTACTCGGACATCGCTCACTTCCCGGGCAGAGAAGGGAGATTTATTCTGTCCGTTGACAACCAGTGGCAATAATAAAACAGTCAGTAAGATAAGTATGTTTCTCATGTATTTTTTCTTTTTCAAGCCGGAGAAGAAAGCCTCATTATTCAAAGAACATGATTTCGCCTCCATCCGATTCTGCATAGTTTCTTAATAAAGTCTGAATCATTTCAGCAGCTTCTTTCAAGCCATCTTTCCCATTATAACCGTTGACTATCGCCAGGATATGAGTAGTTCCGAGATCCATTTTCGTACGTTCGTGATCGCTTGTCGGGGTTCCGATTCCTCCGAATGAATCGCGATATACGGGTAATCCTTCAATATTCAACACACCGCGTCCGATACCTTCAAACGGTTCTCCAGCTTTGCCGATACCGAGTTCAAGATGTATACCTTGTATTTTATCCGCATCGAAACCACCAATAGAATGTCCCGTACGAAGAGACACGAGGTTAATCAGGTCTACCAATGTATCAATTTGATATAAAGGGATTCCGCGCATCAGGCGGCGACGCAAAGCTTCGGCTGACGGACGATAACGTCCGGGGTCTTTGCCACAACGTTTATAAGCCTCACGGGTAGCAAAGATAACAGGTTGATGTTTGATGTCTTCCATCTGTGTAGTGGAAGTCAGTTGTTCGGTGAAAGCATTGATTTCGTGCCAAAGACCTTCGCTGTAAGCAGTATTCTTCACTTCAGCATACACGGCGGCTCCGGCGAAAACCGGGCATGCGTCTTTTATTTCTTTAGATACTTTTATTTCAAACATAACTTATCATAAACTAATCATCAGCGTCCTGCAATTACGGACACCAATTATTACTTTCTAATCATTATTCCCGACAAGATACGACCGGAATCTATTCCCAGTCTACGTGCAGAGAAGAATTCATCATGATGAATATAGGTACAGATGCCAGCTACTTCTATCTGTTCTGCAGGCACTCCGGCATTCAGTAATTCAATCCGGTTGGCTTCCCACAAATCAATATGATATTTGCCCGTCTCCTTCTTCTTCATAGAAATAAGAGACATATCGAAACCGCTTTCTTTAAAAGCATCATACACCTCATCACCTACTTCAAATGATTCGAGCGAAATGCTCGGCCCGATGCAAGCTACCACATCTTCGCCTTGCGTCCCGAATTTCTGATTCAAGTGATCCATCACATGACTGACAATATGCTTCACAGTTCCTTTCCATCCGGCATGAACGGCAGCCACAACGTGTTGTTTTTTGTCGTACAGCAATACAGGAACACAATCCGCCGTCGTGACGCAAACGCAATATCCCGGCACATTAGTTATCAAGGCATCCATTCCTCGCAAAAGTAGCCGTCTCATTTCTAATGACTCTTTAAAAAATGATTCATTGATAATCAGACTGGCACAACCATGGCTCTGTTCAGGAATAAACAACTCCTTTATCTGATGATTCATGCACTGAAACAACCAGCTCTGATTGCGATTGACGTTCATGCATGAGTCGTTGGTATAAGGCGAACAGTTGAAAGAGCCGTAAGCTCCGGTGCTTATACCTTCGTGACGCGTTGTTACGAAATGAGCTACCTCGGGATATACATCCAGTGACTTATATCCCTTCAACTCATTATTTTTTGTAAGTGAAATCATTTTTCTTCCCAATCTTCTTCCTCGTATTCATAGTCGATATCATCGTCATCATCATCAACATTGTCATCATATTCATAAACGATGTCTTCATCTTCGCCCATATCTTTGAGCTCCTGTTGCAGACGGGTCACGTCCTTCGGACGGTGAACGATGTCCTCTATCTTATTGCTTTCCTTATTCAGTTCTTCCCAAAGAATGTCTTTCAACACCGAGATACCCAAACCGGAAACAGAAGATATGAATACGTGGGGAATGCCTTCCGGCAATGTAGGTTCTATTTCGTCCATCAATTCCTGATCGAGCATATCGCTCTTGGTGACAGCCAACACACGTTGCTTGTCCAACATTTCAGGATTGAAAGTACGCAGTTCGTTCAGCAAGACTTCGTATTCCTTACGAATGTCGTCACTGTCTGCCGGAACCATAAACAGCAGTAATGAATTGCGCTCGATATGACGCAGGAAACGCAGTCCCAAGCCTTTACCCTGACTGGCTCCCTCGATAATACCCGGTATGTCTGCCATCACGAAGGACTTTCCACCGTGATAGGAAACGATACCCAGATTAGGTTCGAGCGTAGTAAACGGGTAATCAGCAATTTTCGGTTTGGCAGCCGAAATAGAAGAAAGCAAAGTTGACTTACCCGCATTCGGGAAACCTACCAGACCAACATCGGCAAGCAGTTTCAGCTCCATGATAACGGTCATTTCCTGCATCGGTTCTCCCGGCTGCGCAAAACGCGGAGCCTGACGGGTTGCCGTCTTGAAATGCCAGTTACCCTGACCACCGCGACCGCCTTTGAGCAAGATCACTTCCTGTCCGTCTTCTGTTACGTCACAAAGATATTCCCCGGTCTCGGCATTATAAACGACCGTTCCGCAGGGCACTTCTATTACTTTATCCGCACCGTCTTTTCCGAAACTACGTCCTTTACTCCCCGATTCACCATGACCGGCCATTGCGTGGCGGTCATACTTCAAGTGCAACAATGTCCAGTAATTACGG
Organism: Bacteroides sp. OM05-10AA; assembly: GCF_003439055.1. Taxonomy (NCBI): domain Bacteria; kingdom Pseudomonadati; phylum Bacteroidota; class Bacteroidia; order Bacteroidales; family Bacteroidaceae; genus Bacteroides; species Bacteroides sp. OM05-10AA. The sequence continues at coordinate 3,785 of NZ_QSUR01000052.1, read as the reverse complement.
TTACCGCGCAAGATGATATGACCTCCTCTTCCACCATCGCCCCCATCGGGACCTCCGTTAGGACAATATTTCTCGCGCCTCATGTGCGTAGAGCCTCTTCCGCCCTTACCCGAGCGACAGTATATCTTTACGTAATCAACAAAATTCGATTCAGCCATATTCTTTTTAAGTAGTTAAAGTAGTCAGTAGTTAGAGTAGTTAAATAGAATACTCCGGCTACTGACTGACTTATTCATTTATAATAGTGTATTGATAATTAGTAAGATTACTAAATTACAATTTATCTACTGCTTCGCAGATTTCAGCAAAGATACCTTCCATAGTACCCAAGCCGTTGATGTGTTGGTATTTCTTTTCGTTCTTGTACCAGTCGATCAGTGGGGCAGTCTGTGAATGATATACGTGCAGACGTTTTTTGATGGTCTCTTCGTTATCATCAGCACGACCGGAATCCTTACCACGTTTAATCAGACGTACCATCAGTTCTTCTTCCGGAACATCCAGGTCAACCATTACAGAAACATCCTGTCCTCTTTCTGCCAACATTTTCTTTAATGCTTCAGCTTGTGCAATTGTTCTTGGGAAACCGTCGAAAATTACACCTTTGCTATCTTTGAAGCTGTCGAATACGCTTGCCAGAATATCAATCATTAATTCATCAGGAATCAATTGACCTTGGTCGATGTAACCTTTAGCAGTTTTACCCAGTTCTGTGCCATTCTTGATTTCAGCACGCAATACATCTCCTGTTGAGATGTGATTGATTCCATACTTTTCTACAATACGTTCGCTCTGTGTTCCTTTTCCTGAACCCGGAGCACCGAAAATTACGATGTTCAACATTTTGTTATTTACAATTTAACGATTTACTATTTACCATTAAAACTGGTACCTATTTAATATTAACTGTTTAATCTACTACTGTATAAATATCGGGATAGTTGCGTCCGAAGCCATCATAATCCAGTCCGTAACCTACGATAAAGTCGTTCGGAATTTCCATTGCTACATATTCGATGTTCAGATTGACCTTGAGTTTTTCAGGCTTCACTAGCAGAGAAGCAATATGGATTGCTTCAGGGTTGCGTGTACCCAATGTATCCAACAGGCGTTGCATGGTTAGCCCGGTATCTACAATATCTTCTACAATAACTACTGTACGTCCGGCAATGTCTTCATTCAGTCCGATCACTTCCTTAATCACTCCCGAGGAAGTCACTCCCTGATAAGAAGCCAGTTTCACAAACGAAATCTCGCAAGGGATGGTGATGTGCTTCAACAAGTCGGCAGTAAACATAAATGAACCGTTCAACACACTAAGGAAGAGCGGGTTCTTACCTGCCAAGTCGCGGTTGATTTCGTTCGCTACGCGAATCACTTCTTTCTGAATATCCTGTTCCTTAATAGAAACAGTGAACTGTTTGTCTTTTATCTGAATGGTATCCATAACCGGTAATTTTAAAAATAACCTTGCAAAAATACGATTTTTTATTCTACCCCGTGCATCATCTTCTGTAATTTCTTCGAGAGAAGGAACAGAATCAATGAAGCAACGCCGGACATGACAACGAATACCATAAAGAAATCGTACATGGTAGCAATCTGATAACCAAAGATTGATTTCACTTTTCCGGCTTCCGGATAAAGTCCGCTCAACATGCCTGCAAATTTATTGGCTGTGGCAGTAGACAGATACCAGATTCCCATCATCAAAGAGGCGAAACGTAGCGGACTCAACTTATTTACCATTGAAAGTCCGATAGGTGACAAGGCAATTTCACCCATTGTATGAATAAAGTAAAGTCCTGTCAGCCAAATCATGCTTACCTTCACTCCGGGGATAGCATCTTTCACTCCGAAACAGATGAAAAGATAACCTAAAGAAAGAAGTAGCAAGCCAATCGCTTGTTTGGTAGGAGAAGCAGGTTCCATCTTTCGTTTGTTGAGGAAACTCCACACACCCGGCATTATATATGCCAGGACAACAACAAACAGAGGATTGAAGGATTGAAACCACGAAGCCGGCATTTCCCAACCTAAAATATCACGATTGGTCTGTTCGGAGGCAAAGAGAGTTAAAGAGGCTCCTGCCTGTTCGTAAGCCGCCCAGAAGAAAATGACAAAGAAAGCTACTATATAGATAACGAAAATACGACTACGTTCGATCTTGGTTAATGAGCCATCCAATAGGATGAGGACAGGGAAAACAATGCAGGCGGTAAAAATACCGATGCTCACCCAGTCACCCTCAAAAGCGTAATTAAAGAAGGCTATTAAAGCAACTGTAAGAATAGTGATTACAAGGGTATTACGCAACTTGGTACGCTTATCCATTTTCGGGTGTGAGATATGCTCGGCTTTATCCTCTTTCTTTTCACGTTTGGCATCGGGGATAATACCGATTGGTTCTCCGGAGGGAGAGAAAAGATATTTATTCTTTTGAGTTTCAAAAAGTACAACAGTGAACAGTGTCATGATTCCGGCTGCAAGAAATCCCCATTTAAAATCGTGCGGGTCACCGGTATCGCCCAGATAACCACAAATCAAAGGGGCGGCAAAAGAACCTACATTCACTCCCATATAGAAGATGGTATATGCAGCATCCAGCCGTCTGTCTCCCGGTTCGTAGAGTTGACCAACGAGAGAAGAAACGGTAGGTTTGAAACAACCATTTCCCAAGATCAGGAATCCGAGTCCGCCATACATCATCCAGTGAGCAAGTTCCGTATTATCTAAAGTAGAGGCACTCATAAACATCAGGAATTGTCCGACTGCCATCATCATTGCTCCCCAAAACACAGAGCGACGGATTCCCCAATATTTATCGGCAATGTATCCGCCAATCAAAGGAGTTAAATAGACTAACCCGGTATAGCTACCGTAAATGGATGCTGCCGCTTCTTTGTCAAACAATAATGCCTGCGTCAGGAAAAGAATAAAGATCGCGCGCATACCGTAGTAACTGAAACGTTCTGCCGTGCTTGTCGCGAAAATCAGATAAAGGCCTTTCGGATGCCCTTTCAATGCACTCATGAATTTATGTGTTTAGTAGTTTATGGGGTGCAAAGGTACGAAAAATAGATTAAATGCTTCAAAAAAAGAAAGTTCTTATCAAACGGGAATATAGGGGGAATAATAAAAATGGGCATAAAAAATCCTACTGATCCACTTCATTATTTTTTTAGCTGTGTAAATAACAAAGTGGAGATCCATCTTACATGCAGGTTACTTACCACTTTAGCCAAAAGTAAATTCGACATTTTCGACACTGGCAAAAAGCATTCCTTCCCTCTTCCTCAAAAAGACCTTGCTTTCTCTAGCCAGCCAACCAATAGCAAGAGCTACGTCTTCGAACGTCAAACTTAATTCACGGCACAAATCAAACATGGAGAGTTCACCTTTTTCATTTAAGATGCGCCATACTTTCCCGGCATTCAAGCCAATCTTTGTCTTTTCCATCATGCAAACTTTAAAAGATTAAACAATCTATTATTTATAATCTTATTCATTGTGAGCATAGGAAAATGATGCAATATACATCACCTACCCCAAAGATAATATTTTTATTGGAAACCGCAAATAATCAAACACTTAAATAGTTCAAAAGCGGATATTCCCCTAATCGGACAGATTATGCCCGATGCATTTACAGATTATGCCTAATCTATTCATAACAAAGTTACTCTCTATTAATGATAAACTTACTAATGACTCGTTGAAAAGTTCCCTTTCACTAACCAGGGCAGACGCATTAAAAAGCACTGCCCTGCAAAAGTATTGACAGG
>NZ_QSUR01000051.1:0-36657 GCF_003439055.1 Bacteroides sp. OM05-10AA | reverse complement strand
ATTTATTCACAATAGAAGAAGTACCACCAAATTTGACGAAGAACCTTGAAAAACATAAAAACATCTGCCACCTACAACGAAACGCGTGTAATACACTAGTTAATAAATAGTTGGAACGTGGCAGATACCTGTGGCAGATAGGTTGCAGATAAAGTATCTGCAACACGTTATATAATCAAAGAAAAAGCCTTGATTCCTTTATGCAAAGCTATGGGATAATTGGGGTTACTCTATGGAGAAATTTTGGTATCTCTACGGGGAAACGACAGTATCCTTACGTAGAAACTGTCGTTTCCCGCCTTAGAAACTCTCGTTTCCTGCCGTGGAAACTGTAATTTCTAATGCCGGAAACGACAGTTCCCCGCCTGGAAACGGGAAGTTAATGTATACAATAAACTTCTGCACTCATGGAGAATTAGCTTATGTAAGGTTTATACTGTGTTGCAGATACTTTATCTGCAACCTATCTGCAACAGTATCTGCAACGTTCCAACTATTTATCAACTAGTGCATTACACGCGTCTGGTTGCAGGTGGCAGATGTTTTCATGTTTTTTCAACTTTATAGTAGGAGGATTACGCATCAAAATTAGGGTCACCACCGTAAGTCATAAACCAAATTCACCTCTGTGTCCTCCGTGTCCTCTGTGGTGAAAAGAATCAAAACCGAACATGAATGCTTGTCTACTTCCCACTATATTTACTTGGCTGCATCCCGAATTGTTTCTTGAACAATGAACTGAAATACTTCGTGTTGACAAATCCGGTTTCGGCGGCGACATCGGTTACGCTTTTACCTTCTTTCAGTAGTTCGGCAGCTTTTTGTAGCCGGATGATACGGATAAACTCTTGCGGCCCTTTTCCCGTCAGTGATTTAAGGCGGCTGTAGAATAGTGTTCGGCTCATTGCCATTTCATGGCATAAGAGATTGATGTTGAAATCGGGTTCATCCAAATGTTCAAGAACAAACCGGGTAGCTTGCATGATAAACCGACGGTCGCCCTCGGCCATTGTTTCGCTTGCTGTCGTTACGTTTTTGTTGTCGATACTTTCATTGTTTTCATTGCTTTCATTGTCGTCACGTTTGCCGCCCGCCTCTACTTGAGCGATGGCTTGCCGCATGAAAAACTGCCGTTGCCTGTTTCGATTGTCAATCAATCCTTGTACTTTCAATTTCAGTATCTCTGTACTAAATGGTTTGGGGATATAATCATCCGCGCCTTTCTTCAATCCTTCCACTATTGCTTCGTGGTTAGCCTTTGCCGTCAGCAGAACGACGGGAATACCTGATGTGTCAGGATTTTCCTTGACCATTCTGCAAAGCTCGTCACCCCGTATGCCGGGCATCATGACGTCGGAGAGGATGATATCCGGATATTCATTGGCGAGACAGGCGATAGCTTCGTGTCCGTCGGCAACATCAATCACCCGATAGAGGTGTTCAAAGGTCTGGCGGAGGTAGTGACGGAGAGTTTCGTGGTCTTCTACAATGAGCAATGTATTCCGGTCGTCCGGATCTTTCATTTTATCCGTTTCGGGGCTGTTATTATCCGATGTGCCGGCAAGGTGTTCGAGGGATGATTCGTGCGACACGGGTTCGGTTACGGTGGTGGTTCGCGGCAATGTTACGATGAAAGTAGTTCCCTTGCCCTCCTCGGAACAGAAAGTGATTTTTCCATGCAGCATCTTTACAATGCGTTGCACCTGCAACAGTCCGAATCCGGTTCCTTCTTCCTGTGACTGCCGGGCATTTTCGGCTCTGTAAATATCGGAGAAGATATGCTTTTTCGCTTTCTTCGGTATGCCTATTCCGTTATCTTTCAACGAAAGGATGGCTTTGCGTTTCGTGGCTTTCAAATCCAGACTGATTTCTCCCTGGGGCATGGTGTATTTGCAGGCATTGGAAAGAAGATTGTCGAGTAACATCTCTATCAGGTGTTTGTCGGCCGAAACGAAAACGGATTCGTCGGGTTGGGTCAGATTCAGTGTCAACTGCTTCTTCTCGCAAAAAGACCGGAAGACGGAGACTTCTTTCAGCAAAACTTCATTCAGACAAAGCGGAACCGATGAAGAGGATGGTTTGTGGGCGTCTACCTTTTCAAATTCGAGCAATTGTGTGATGAGCGAATGGAGTTTCTGGGTACTTTCATGGGCCAGATTCAGGTAATAACGGGCTTTGTCTGAGAGATCCTGTTCCCGGTTCAAATCCTCCAGCGGCGCCATGATAAGCGTTACCGGCGTGCGAATGTCGTGCGCCGTGTCGATGAAGAAACGTATTTTGTCTTCGTCGTATTTCTTTTGGAGCTGGTTGCTCTTATAGCGCAGGATGAAATAGAAAACGAAGCCTATTATAAATAGGTAAATAGTCCAAGCCCACCACGAGTTCCACCATGGCTGGCTCACTTTCACTTCTAAGGTGCTTTCGGAGATAGTCTTTCCGTCGCTGCGCCGCAGGCTGCGCACCTTAAAAAGATAAGTGCCCGGCGATACCTTGGTGTAGGATGCCTTCCCCTCGGCAGATGGTTTGCTCCAGTCATTGTCATACCCTTCTAAAATATGCTGATAGACAATATCGCGCTGGAAACGATAGTTGATAGATTCAAAAGAAACGGTAAACGAGTTGTATTTATAGCCGAGCCGTACCGCACGGTCGGCAAGCATATCATGGATGGCAGGTTTCAACGATTCTTCTTCCTGGACGTTTTGATAATCAACCGTCAGCCCCGTGAAACGCAGGAGCGTCCAGTAGTCTACGGTTGAAATGTCGAGTGGCATGATAAAGACAGCGCCATCCGTGCTGCCATACACGAACTCGCCGTTCATCAACCGGGCAAATGAGGATTTGTTATATTCCTTGTCTATATTGCCCGCATAGTTGAGGTTCGACACGCGCAGGCTGTCTATCAAGGCAATTCCTTTTCCGGTGCTGACCCACAAGCGTTTCTTGTCGTCTCGCTGCAAACTATATATATCGTTGGACGGCAATCCCTCTTGAACAGTGAAAGTCTTTACCGTCCGGTTTTTCATATCATATAGATTCAATCCTCCCCCTTCGGTTCCCAGCCACACGGTTCCGTCGTCATTGAACAGCATAGAGATGATATAAGCACTGACATTCTGATTGTGAAATTCCTGGGAATTGGCATAGTGCTGTATATTCCCTGTATGTTTGTCCACCAGGAAAAAACCGTTGACCGTAGCCACCGCTACCCGGTTTCGGTCGATAGGTTCAATGGACTGTACCCAATTCACGTCGAAAGACCGTCTGCTGCCTTTTTCTTTTTCAAACATGATCAGGCATCCGTCCAGACCTCCTATCCATAAGTCTCCCTCCATGTCTTGTCTGACGGAGAAAATATAATTGGTGGTCAATTGCCCTTGTTGCTTGGTGAGATGGCGTAACACGCGTCCGTTGTTATCCAGTAGATACACTCCGTCTCCGTACGTTCCTACCCATACGTTCCCATTTCCGGATGTGCAAAGAGAAATGGTTACGATTTCTTTCAGCACGTGTTTCCAAGTGCCTGACAGGGTGTTTCGGATGCTGATTCCATCATCAGTAGCGAACCATTGGTTGCCATCCGGATTTTCTTCGATATCATTCACGTTGTTGCTGATGAGAGAATGGGTATTTCCCTTTTCGTGTGCTAATATCGAAATGGGATGTTTCAGCAGGATAGCCACGGATACACCTCCCGTATAACTACCTATCCAGATGTTGCCCTGGTCGTCTCTGGTTACGGCATATACGCCGTTTCCGCGCAGGTAAGTATCTGTGTCATCTTTGGTATTCATCAGTAAACGGGCTTTCTTGGTGTCCTTGTCTATCGCATACACACCGCCACCGTCCACGCCTATGAGTATGGTATGTACATCATAGTCTGTAATTGCCCGTATCGGATGAAGGAACGTGCTCCCTTGTCCCTCCAGCGCAAGCACTTTGGAAGTGTCGAGGTTCATCACAGACAAACCGCTGCCAAATGTGCCTATCCAGAGTTCTTTTTTCGGTTTGTCGCAGAACAATGTTTGTACATTCCACCCCTCCAGCAGCTGGCGTTTCTTACCCGGCAGGGCGTGTGACAGTTGCCAGACTCCGTTAGAAGTGCCCACAAAAAGCGACTCGCCGGCAAATGCGATGTCGTTGACATATTGTCCTTTCAGCACGGCAACTATACGATGGTCCGCTTCTTGCTTGTATAGTCCTTTATCCGCCCCCATCCACCAGGTTCCGTCACTATCCAAACAGAGTTTGTTCAAGATGACTTCTTCCTGAATCAATTGTCCCAGGTGGAGGACTTGTTCAAAATGATCCAGGATGGTGGAATATCGGTAGATTCGTCCGGTGTGGTCGTAGGCAAACAGTCCTTGTTGTGCGTCGTACAATAAGTAAAGTCTGCGTCCGGCAAGATCGCCATAATAGAAACTGCCCGGCAAATCATAGTTCTTTACCGTATGACCGTTGTATCTGTCTATTCCGGTTTTTGTAGCAATCCACATAGCACCGTCTCCATCCTCGACAATCGAAAAAACACGTTGACTACTAAGGCCTTCTGCATAGCCTACATGCCTGACATCGAACATCCGGTTGGTCAGTTCGGCTTTGACAGCCATGCTTATCATTAGTAGTAAGGTGATAACAAGATTAAAACGAACCATATTCTTTTAATTGTTGACATTACAAAGATAAAGTTTCTTTAGAAAATCCCAACAGAATAGGGGTGTGAAATTAGAAGGAATATTCAGTAAATCTTCCTATGTAAAGTCAATTAGAAAATCAACAAGATTAATATTTCCGGGAATGGCAAGTTTCTTTCTTATTCGATAGCGGGCTGTTTCTACCCCACGAATAGTAAGATTGGTGAACTGCGCAATATCTTTGGTCGATAGATTTAGCCGTAACAGTGCACAAAATCTCAACTCACTGGCTGTGAGACTGGGAACTTAAAAAAGTATCTTTTTAAAGATTTATATCCGATTTTTTATAAGGAATGATTGAAAAAATAGAGAGATAAAGTTTGTCGCTATTGGGCAAAATTGTATATTTGTCAGGTAACTATTATTTGATTATGATGTTATCTTCTTATAGTTTTTAATTAGTCTTGAAAACGTATAAGGATAAAGCTAATAATGAAGTTCATGTATTGAATATGTTAATTCTCGTAAGTGTTGATGATAGAGATATAATTGTGAAAAATGATTGGTGTTACATATTTAATATATTGAGATATAATGTATTTCTATAGAGTAAAACCTTTTAAATTTTATTATTATGAAACATGTATCTATTTTCTTCGTTATTTTATCTGTTTTTATTAATTATTCATGTACAGATGAAAGTCAAAACAATTTGTTGGATTTAGAAGTTAATGCATCGGCAATTACTAGATCATTGGCCCCTCCAAACTTTGAACAAGATTGGGAAAATCAAACATCGATTCAACTGACTGATAATAAGGTTGTTGATTTGCCTTGGGTTGAATATGCTCCTACAAGTATAATTTATGATATAAGGATGGACATAAAAAAAGAAGATGGATGGGTGTTCTTGAGTACTCCAAACAAAGATATTGGCAGTGATTATTTGATTTTTTATAATAAATATACCGGGATTTTAAAGGTGTTTTATTATAATCAGAATTCTTTCTTAAGTAATAATGCTGTTTGGGAATTTTTTGATGAAAGATTTTATGGCTATTTTAATCAGGGAACTACATTCACAGCGCCATTGGATCGGGCTTCTATTCAGCGTGTAGGTGTCAATTGTTTGAGCAATAACACCACCCTGGGCATTGACAGAGGTTGGAATTGTTTTCAGATACCGCTAACTTATACAGGAAAAACAGACGGGGGGATCAATGTTTATTCAAAAGTGTTAAATATCTCAGAACTAACTATTACAGGAAATTACAAAGACACAACAACAGGTACTATTATCGAAGATCATTATTCCTCATCTCCAAATCTTTTGCAAAAAGGTGCAAATACCATTGTAAAGGCGGGAGGAGATGCAGCTGAAAAATGGGTGAAAGGAGAGGCTGAAAAGGCTATCAATAATTCTTCATCTGGAATTTTAAAAAATGTAGGAAATGTAGTTGCTGGTGGACTGGCTGGATTAGCAAAGGGAGGAGTTTCAGGATTGATAGCTGGAGGATTGAACGCTCTCTTTGGATCATTTCTTGGTTCGAAGAAGGTTAATGAGCCCACTATACAAACGGTTGAATTATCTACCAATGGAACTATTGATTTAAAAGGACAGATGATTGGTAATAGCTCGATTCCGGTATTGCCTTTGACTGCTATAAAATATGATGAAGGATTTGGGGCCTGGAATTTAACATCTGCACCAATATTAAATATAACAGGAACTTATCATGAAATAACGGCTCGACCAGATATTGCTTCTGCATATAATTGCAAATATTCTGGGAAATATTATAGTTTATCGTTTCATCCAACATTTAATGTAGTTATTAATCCAGCCATAGCAGATGAAGTAACTTATAAAGTTAGTTCTAATGTTGTCGAATTTGAAGGAAGTGAATGGGATACTCAATTTAAGGATTATTATAATAGAACCCCTAATCCTTCTTATACAGGAGTTTATGTTTATATACCAAGTAAAAGGTCTGGATACGATTTTACTCCAACGGTTATTCAGGATGAGAAGAAAGGCACAAAGGTTAAGTTTGCATCTTATTACGAATATCCGATTGTTATAGGTGATCCTGATACTTATATTAATGGTTATTCTACATATGCAGGGACTTTCAAGTTATATTCTAATACTATATTCTCATATATGTCATCTTATAATCGTACTGAAGTCGATGCTTTTCCCCGCTCAATGTGCAATATGTGTTTAAATGGTAAACCTGTATTGTATATAGCGAATCTTGGGGTTAATGTTACTGTTACTATGACTGTGAAGAGTACAGGGCAGGAAATAATATCTAGTAGAACATATATACCGGAGTATAATATAAAATTTAAATAAGAATTTTCTCTGAATATTGTATGTGATTCATTTCATTTGCAAATACTTTCTATAGGTATGTATAGAAGATTTGTGTTTTTTATTTGTTCTTGTTTTTTAGAGAAAGTGTAAAAAGCTTGTTGCATTATTAGTTTACTGTAGGGGCAACGTTAGTTGCCACTACAGTAATATATAAATAGTCTAACGTTCTGGAATACCAAACGCTTTTATTGCAGCATTGTTAGATCTGATAGCCAATTAATCCAGTCAAAAGTAGAAGTCGTTTTCTTCCTGTGGCAGTAAAATCATCTATAGTTGATATACAAAACAGATATAGCAATTTTATTAAGCATAACTTATAAAGATGCCGGTTTTATTTGTTTTATTAAGTATAACTTATAGCTCTATCCTAATTGGCGAAAGAGAAATAAAAGCAATGTGACTGTCTTGGATTTATTTATTGCACTTCGAAACTCCCCTTCAACCGTATATCCTGTGAAGAAGCTCCCACCATCACCGAGAAACTTCCCGGCTCTACCGTGAACCGATTATTCTTGTCCCATAATCCCAAGTCTTGAGGAGTAAGGGTAAAGTTGACAGTTTGTTCTTCTCCCGGTTGCAAGTGAATACGTTCAAAACCACGCAAAACTTTATCGTAGGTGGTAACGCTGCTGAAATCATCCCGGATATAAAGCTGGACTACTTCATCCCCTGCTTTCTTTCCTGTATTCTTTACAGTACATGAAAGAGTGATATTTTCCTGCGGACCGATCACCGGTTTAGATATTTTCAAGTCTGAATATCCGAAGGTCGTATAGCTTAAACCATATCCGAAAGGATAGAGCACACCGTCTACACGGACTTTTCCTTTGGAGTCAGAGCCCGGCTTGAATGGGAATGCAAAAGGAATCTGTCCCACTGATTTCGGGAAAGTGACAGCCAGACGTCCTCCCGGATTATAGTCTCCGAAAAGAACTTTAGCGATGGCATCCCCCATAAATTCTCCGGGGAACCAGGCATGGATAATGGCAGGAACGTATTTGTTTGCCCAGTTGATGGTTGCTGCTCTTCCGTCCACCATCACTAGAACGACAGGTTTACCTGTTGCATAAACCGCTTCCAATAATTGTTGCTGACGTCCGCAGAGGTCAAGATTGGTACGTGAGAACTCTTCCCGAACCGTTTTCTCATTTCCACCCAGTACAAGAATAGCGACATCCGAAGCTTTTGCTAATTCTACCGCTTCATGAATCATCGCCTGCTCTTGTGTATCTAATGGAACATTGTACAGTTCGCTCTCCGGGAAATACTTATCAATAATATCACAGCCTTTAACATAGCGAACTTCCGAGTTAGGCAGATATTCTTTGATTCCCTGATATACAGTCTTAATAGACGCATTGGCGGGACCATATCTGCAAGTCAACTCCTTCACTTCTTCCCCATTCGGACCAATCACAGCTATTTTGCTGAAGTTCTTGGATAACGGAAGCATCTGATTCTCATTCTTCAAAAGAACGATGGACTCTAAAGCGGCTTTCATAGATACTGCTTTATGAGCGTCGTTGTGTACCACTGTCTCCGGACGACGGTCATCACCGGGATACGGATTATCAAAAAGTCCCATCATAAACTTGACACGGAGAATTTCACCGACACGTTGATCGAGCGTGTGCAAAGAAACTTTGCCTTCGTTGATAGCACGGCGCAACGGGAGAATAAAATCTTGTGGCGGAGTAAAGTTAGTACGGATATTCAATCCTGCATTGACTACTTGTGCTGCCATCTCTTCTTCAGTCGGAGTGATACGATGTTTGGTATGCAGAAACTCTACCGCCTCACTATCCGATACTACATATCCCTTGAATCCCCATTGCTGACGCAGAATCTCCGTGAGGAAATGATAACTTCCGGAAACAGGCTCCCCGTCATAATCATTATACGAACTCATCACCCCTAGAGCACCCGCTTCCTGAATACCTTTGCGGAAAGGTTCCAGATAAAGAGTCTTCATCTCACGCGGGGCCACGTGCGGATCAGTACGCGTACCTCCGTCACGTCCACCGACCGGAATACTGTAAACGGCAAAATGTTTCGGAGTAGCAACGATACCTTCATTTTGCAGACCGAGAATCATCTGTTTTCCCAATTCGCCCACCAGATAAGGATCTTCCCCATAACTTTCCACCACACGTCCCCAGCGAGGATCTTGTGCTATATCCAGAATAGGAGAATAAATATTGGTATATCCCAATGCTTTTGCCTCATCTGCAGTGACTTTCGCAATTTCCCGGATCAGTTTTTTGTTCCACGTGGCACCTTGCCCGCATTGAGCGGGAAACATGGTAGCCCGGTCGTGACATAATCCGCGTATTCCTTCATTGGTAAAGTCCACCGGAATACCCAGTCGTGTCTGTTCCATAAACCAGCGTTGAATGGTGTGTCGGTTCTTTACGCTGTTGGCATACGGATAGGAGATTTCAGAACCGAATTTACCCAGTCCGTTCGCCTGCTCATCAATATTTCCGATACCGTCCTTCCAAATTTCCGCTGACCATCCGGCAGTAGGCCATGCATCTTTCAATACCCGTCCCGAACCGTAGAGAGTAGCCATCTGACAGGTTTTCTCTTCCAGTGTCATTTGCGAAAGCAAATCCGCGATGCGGGCTTCGATAGGAGCGGAGGGATCTTCGTATACATCCTTTATACCGTTTTTATTGAAGTCGATCCAGGTCTTTTTGTATATGTCCTTTGAGTTGTTGCCGGATTTGTTATCAGTAGGTTTGTTGTTTGCCGAGATACTTCCGGAGTAGATACTTCCGGCAGATACTAACAGGGCGAGACATAGCAGTTTCTTCATAATCTATTTTTTTGCAAGAGTACTTATCTATTTTATTTATGTTGCAAGTATACAAAAAGATTTTGATATGAGAGGATAGAATAGTCTTTATAATCACCTTTACCCTCACACCTGTAATGCCGATGGATAAAGAGATACAGACAATGGTGAGGGTGTGAGGGTAAAAGTGATCTAAACTTTTGTTTAGAGAAATTAGTTTGGAAATACTCTACAATGCTTGTTGAATACTCTACTCAAGTATTGTCGAAAGCCGGAAAACCGCTTCATGGCTTTTCGTTGGCTCGCAGACCGAAAACTTTTCCTGTCATCTGATCGATACGTACTTGCCATACTTTGACATTACGTACCGCAGGATCGGAATAGTTGAACTCACTATCCGTGTAATGACGCATGATAATATCCAATGCACGGCGTTTCTCATCTATTTCTTCGATGAATTCTACTTGCCCCCGACACATCGCGCTTTCCGAACGCATACTGTAACTGCAGGCTACCTTTTCGTGTTGGTAGACAAGTTTATGTCCAACGCTGAAAGTGATGCATACATTATTATTATGTTCCAGCATCTCCAACTTGCTGCCTTCAGGACCCGAATGAAGATATATGATGCCATTCTCATAACCGAAGTTCATCGGAACTACATAGGGATTACCTTCCAAATCAGTAATGCCTACAAAACAGGCATCGCAATGGAGAATAATGGATTCGATTCGTTGTTTATCTTCAATAATGACAGTTTTCATAATGGCTGTTTGGCTTACCACAGAGGACACGGAGTACATGAAGTCTTTTTACTTCCTGATTTCTTAGTGTACTCTGTGGTGAATTTACTTTTCTATTAATTCAAAATCCAATTGTTTCTTTTCCAGATTAGCACGAGCTACCCGAACAGTAATAGCGTCTCCCAGACTGTATATTTTGTTTTTGCGGCGTCCGCGAAGACAATAGTTCTTCTCGTCGAATTCGTAGTAGTCATCATCCAGATCACGAACAGGGACCAGACCTTCACATTTGTTTTCGTTCAGTTCTACATAAAGTCCCCACTCGGTTACGCCGGAGATTACACCGTCGTAAATCTGCCCCAGACGTTCGCTCATAAATTCCACCTGTTTATATTTGATGGAAGCACGCTCGGCATTGGCTGCAATTTGTTCCATGTTCGAGCTGTGGTCGCAGAGGTCTTCGTACTTAGCTTCGGATACGCTGCGTCCTCCGTCCATATACTTCGTCACCAAACGGTGTACCATCATGTCCGGGAAACGGCGGATGGGAGAAGTAAAGTGAGTGTAATATTCGAATGCTAGTCCGTAGTGACCGATGTTATGGGTTGAGTAACGTGCTTTCTGCATGGCACGGATGGATACGGTTTCTATCAGGTTCTCTTCTTTCTTTCCGTGTATGTCGTCCAATAAATGGTTGATGGATTTTGAAATATCAGTCTTCGTTCCGCTTGTACGCACTTTGTAGCCGAAGCGGGCGATGAACTGTGACAAGTTCTCCAACTTCTCCGGATCGGGCAGGTCGTGGATACGGTAAGGAAGCACTTTGGCTTTCTTGTTCTTTGGCACACATCCTATCTTTTCTGCTACGGTCTTGTTAGCGAGCAACATGAATTCTTCCACCAGTTTATTGGCATCTTTTGACTCTTTGAAGTAAACGCTGATTGGTTTTCCTTTTTCGTCAATTTCGAACTTCACTTCGTAGCGGTCGAAGTTGATGGCTCCTGCAGAGAAGCGTTTTTCGCGCAGTGCTTTGGCAATCGTATCTAACGTGAGTACTTCTTCTTTGAAGTCTCCTTCTTTTGTTTCTATGATTTGTTGTGCCTCTTCGTAGGTGAAGCGACGGTCGGAGTTGATAACTGTATGTACGATACGTGAGTCTCTGACTTCTCCTTTTTCCGTAATATCGAAGATAACGGAGAAAGCTAGTTTTTCTTCGTTCGGGCGGAGTGAACAAATGAAGTTACACAGCCGTTCGGGAAGCATCGGGATGGTACGGTCTACCAGATAAACGGAAGTTGCCCGCTTTTCTGCTTCCTTGTCGATGATGCTGCCTTCTTTTACGTAATGTGTCACATCGGCAATGTGTACGCCTACTTCCCACAATCCGTCCTTTAGCTTGCGGATGGAGAGTGCGTCGTCAAAATCTTTGGCGTCTTTCGGGTCGATAGTGAAAGTTGTTACCTTACGAAAAT
The DNA here is from genome assembly GCF_003439055.1 of Bacteroides sp. OM05-10AA. NCBI lineage: Bacteria > Pseudomonadati > Bacteroidota > Bacteroidia > Bacteroidales > Bacteroidaceae > Bacteroides > Bacteroides sp. OM05-10AA. The sequence goes on along the minus strand of NZ_QSUR01000051.1, from coordinate 24,631 downwards.
CTTCGCGTTTGGCAATCTCTTCTGCTGAAATCTCGGCAGGAATCTTGTCCGCTGCTGTCTCTACTGCTTTCGGATATACATACGGCAGACCGAACTCCGCAAGAATTGCGTGCATCTCTGTGGTGTTGTCGCCAGCCTGACCTAATATATCTATTACTTGTCCGATAGGATTCTTTGCCTTGTCCGGCCATTCGGTTACTTTCACGATGGCTTTATCTCCGGTCTTTCCACCTTTCAGCTTGTCTTTCGGGATAAAGATGTCATTGGCAAGTGTACGGTTTTCCGTCACCAGGAATGCATAGGATTTAGCTACTTCCAGCGTGCCGACGAAAGTATCGTTGGCGCGTTCCAGTATTTCTATCACTTCTCCTTCTGCTTCTCTGTTTTTCCGTTTGGCATAGAAGGCAATCTTTACTTTGTCATTGTTCATAGCATGTGCCGAATTACGTTCGGCTACAAATATCGGTTCGCCTCCTCCTTCAGGAATGAAGGAATTCTTACCATTGCTTTTCCGTTGGAAAGTGCCTGTCATCTCCGTTCCATGATTGTTGAGACGGAACTTTCCTTTCTCTACTTCAGAAATATAATCGTCAGCTAAAAGGTCATGTAATATATCGACGCATAACATTTTTTGCGGATGGGTAGTGAGACGCAGTTCTGAAAAAATATATTTCATACTTAAGGTCTCGCTGGATTTGGCATGGAAAAAGTCTATTAATAACGCTGCCAGCTCTTTCTTACTCATTCTCTTGCCGGCCTTTTTCTCTTTCTTTTCTTTCTTTTTTGCCATAATGTAGTCTTTTAAAATATCTAGTTACAAAGATATATAATAAAATGGAAGAACATTCAGAATTTGTTTTATTTCGTGATATTGGATATCGACTAATTATATGTTTGAGTGAGTTGATAACTAGGTGTAAAAAGATATATTAAAAGGGAAGCATATCTCCCGACATACTTCCCTTATCTTTAAGAGAGAATTTATTAATTCTGTAATGAACTAATTGATAAATGTTTATCTATAATATAGTTAATCTTTTACGCAACGTACTGAAAGGCCACGTTTTACTTGTATTCCTCCTTTATCAGAAGAATAACCTAACCCATAACTCATATTACTGAAATATACAGTTCCTGCTCCGTAAGTAGCTTGGTCTGTGCTCCAAAAGTCTGTTCTACTCTGTGACTTAGGCGTTTCAAAACTTCCGCTCTGATAACATTGTCCGGCAGGTATAACATTAAAGCCATAGGTGTCACGTGGACCTTTAGCGAGATCAGGATTTTCATCTATCATGCCGGATTCTCCCCAACCGTCAGCATCCAGTTTTCCTGTCAATGCTGACCAGACGTTTTTACAGTCTTTATCGGAGTATTTATTTCCTTCATCATCTGTCCATACATTACCTTCAACTGGTGCTAATTCATCTGCAACAAAACTTTCTAGTTTTTTCCACTCTGCTTTGCTGGGTAGATGCCATCCGTTAGGACAGATTCCTTGAATGCCGCTTGGTATGGCATCCGCATTTCCACCGGTTGCGTTCTTTTGGTTCATAGCGGCATACCAATTATACAAGACTCCGTATGTCTTGTATTCTTTCGTGGCTTTAGCTGCATTTACATCTTTGCCATCATAGTTGAAAACAAAATAGAGCGGATCTCCATCACTGGTAGCGGCATCTTCCGGTTTGCTAACTGATGGTAAATAAGCCAAGTTCTCTGCCATCCATATTTGTTCACCAATTGTAACAATTTTGTATTCATGATTATCCCGTGGGTCAATCATCTTTCCTTCTTCCGGTTCTGGGGTTGGTTCGGTCTTTTTTAGTGTGACATTTACTTCACTTGTCGCCATGGCACCTTGATCGCCTTTGACGGTCAGTTCAATTTTTAGTGCTCCTACGGCTTGACTGGCTTCGAATGTGTATTCATAACTAAATGGAACAGAAGTTACTTCTGAAATTTGTTTGTCTCCGATTTTAAGAGTAACATTCGATATTTGACCAATGTCAACAGTTGCTTCTCCTTTGATTGTCATCTTTTCAGCTATGTCTATCGTTGCTCCTTCGGTAGGAGAAGATATGGCACATGTTACATGTTGTTCTGGAGCGGGATCATTGTTGTCATCACCGCAAGCCGTTAGTCCTAAGACTAAAAATAAAAGGAATCCTAACTTCTTCATAATTGTATTTTTATTTAGTGAGTAATAATATATGGTTAATCTTTGATACAACGAACGGGGAGTCCTACTCCCGGATTAAATTCTGCATTGGTTACAAATGTGTGGAGGTCTGACCACATACGTACGGTAATACCAAATTCTGGTCCCATTTGTACTCCCGCTGTTGAACTCCACCAACCCGCACTGTAGGCTGAATGCATCCAATCTTCGTCGCCTGCACAAGCACGGAAACCTATAGGCAGACCATTGAATAAGGTTGCATTATTCTTTTCCATCTCAACTCCAACCCAGGTTGGCTGTGGTTCTATTTCTGTGTATTCCGGCATCATCCACATCGTTGTTGAAGCTAGAGCCTTTGCTAGGGCTGTTTCATCTACTTGACCATCATTCATAATTGCTGCCATTCCGGAATCTAATACGTATTGAGATAATTTTTGCCATTCTTTTTGAGAAGGAATATGCCATCCATCAGGGCAAACTCCTTTTATTATACGTGTTTCATCGGGACCTAAAGCCGTTTCGTTTTGTAGAGCAGCAGGTAGGTTGTAGTAAGCTCCATATGCATTCAGGAAACCTTTTCCAAGTTCTGTTTTTGCATCATTATCAAACATTACGTAATATCTTGGTTCGGTTGAGGACACATCAAACTGTTGCTCTGGTAGATAGCGTAAATTTTCTGCCATCCATAACTGGTCTGCAAGTTGTACGGTTTTGTATGTATTTCCATCACGGGTATCGGTTAGCACTTCTCCATATTGAGGGGGAGCAGGCCTGTTTCCTTGTTCTGTTGTCACTGTAATAGTTGTCAAGGCACTACCTTCGTGATCTCCTTTAACTGCTAACTCAATTTTCAGTTCTCCCGGTTCGGCATCTTTGGAGAAGGTATACTCATAATAGAATGGAACTGAAGTGATGTCAGTGATAATCTCTTCCCCGACTTTCAGTTCTGCAGAAATGATTTTACCATAGTTTGTAGTCCCTTCTCCTCTGATAATCAGTTTGTCTGACATAATAACGGTTGCGCCATCAGTCGGCATAAATATTTCACAGCTTATCTGCTGATCCGGAAGTATTTCTCCTCCTCCACCTGCTGCATTATTATCATCTTTACAGCTTGCACCAAGTAATCCTAATGCTACCATAAAGCTAGTTAATAGTATCTTTTTCATATGTTATTGAATTATGTCTTCTTTAAAAAGAATACAGTTGATAAAAATGGATAGATTGTCTATAACTTTCTGCAGTTCTGCATCTTCATATACCCGAAAAACAAAACCAAAAGGATCACTCTCTTTTATTCCCGAAAAAGCGAAAACGAATGTACCGTCTGTTAACATTACAGGGCCTAATGAGATTGTTACGGAAGGGTCTTTTACATAATATAGATCAGAGCTAAGAATTTCGAATGAGAGATATAAGTTGTCCTCGAAGACTCCCAGATTTTGTCCGGCTTCAAGCGCCAGGCAGTTATCTACAGCTTTGGCTTTCAGTTTATAGGGCAAGTCAGTTAGCATGTTTGAAAGCTGATATGTTCCGTTTTCCAGTTTTTCAATCGTAACATCTTTCAAACCGTAATTCATCTGTCCGTCTGAAAACATTCCTTGCCATGTCCCAATAAGTTCGTCCACATCATATTGTATCACCTGATAAGAAGTCGATCTGTCTTTAGCTGTCACGTTGACAATAGCTCCTCTCATTTTCCCGGAAGTGTTTTCTTTTACTTTGAAGTTTATTCCTTTCGCATTCTGTTCAAATGATAACCAGCTTTGAGCTTCTGCGGGTATGTCTATTACATAATCGAAAGAACTTTGTAATTTTATAGGTAGCGTAGCTGCTTTATTGTCGGTGCGGAGCATCCACTCGTCTTTACCGAAGATGAAAACAGCTCCGGATTGATTGATATTGAACGCCTTTTTTTCTACTCCGTTACTGATTGTCAATAAAGCGTTTCTACCAGAGTATCCGGTGTTTTCTTTTACTTCGAATACTACTTCATTGGGGTTTACTTCTTTCAGCACACACCAGTCGGCATTAACATCTGCTGTTATATTGCCTGTTGCCTGAAGTTGTATATAGCCTTTTCCTCCAGTCGCTTGGAAATTAGTATTTACAGCTTTGATCTCTAACCTGAATTCGCTGCTTTCCGTATCATTGCATCCCGCTATTGCTATGGTGCAAAGTACAAATAAGAATATATTAAAAAACTTTCTCATAATTGTATTAATTACCTTCGTTTTCTTTTTCCATTAAGATTGAGTTATACCAACTCCAGTAACCCATTAGTCCTGAAGTTGAATATTCATCGGATGAATAAGCCCAGATTATCAATGACGTATTTTCTTGGCTTGCTTTATCCGCGAAGTAGAAAGTGAAAGGATTGGTTTTCACCGTAACATTTACTAATCCGCTGCGTAAGCGTGAAGGCAAACTTAATTCTGTGTGAGCATATCCTTCTACACCTGCCGCACACGCAAAGTAGTAAGACGATGAAGAAACCGGACTTATACTTTGTGAATCTAAGATCAGTTTTCCGCTGGCTTTGTCATACAGAAGAGTGAAGTTGAATCCGCCAATACTTTTCAGAGTATAACTTTCTCCTCTGACTTTAGGAGTGATGGTTACAGATTGTGAAGTTGGACCTTCATCGTAATCGTCAATCGTTGCAGTGTAGGTACCGATATAGTCTTCATATTGCAGATAGTTTTCGGGATAATACTCTTTTAATACAATATCCGTTGCATCTGCATCGGTACAAACAAATAGCCTGGACTTTTTATCCCATTTGAAGTGCTGGACTTCAACTCCGTTGACATTATATGGAGACTGTAACTTCAGCCCTTTTTCTGTATAAATATAGGGTAAACTTTCTGCACTGCTATAATCGGTGTTGTAAGCGGAGAATGTAGCCATTGTGCCATTGTCGCGTATGAAGTAGTTCAGCACTTGTCCACCTTTCTCCATACGGTATGTATTCAGAAAAGCATCTTTTTCAATGTTAATGATATCTTCAATTTGAATGCGCCATGGTATATCTTTAGGCATAGGTGTCATTTCCATTATATTCTTGTATTTTTTTCCTTGCAGAATCACCTTGTCGGGAGTTGCGCTCATGATAATAAACTCATAATCTCCTCCCACGTTCATGTTCAGGCCTAAAGGACCTGAAAACATGTGGATCAGCTGGTTGTATGAGTCGAAAGTGAGCATAGTGCTTTGTTCCGATTTAACTTGATACAGGGAGGTTATTATGGTACCCGGCTTGTAACCTTCTGCTCCTGCTTCCGACGCCATTTCTACCTGTTTTCCATCAAATTTCATTAGTAGGGTGACTGCACCTGCAGAATAGTTGCTTCCTATGTAATATTCCAGTTTCCATCCGTTCGGAACATCTTTAAGAATCTCCTGACATTTTATTACATCGGCTGTAGCTCTGTTGGCAGATGATTCGTCGAATATTTCTTCTTCAGAGAAAAGACAAGATTGTAATACAATGCAAGTCAATGCCAGAAGTGTGTATATTGATAGATATTTCTTCATAATTTTCATAGTTTATTCAATAATACTTAAGTCTACATTGCCGTTTGCTATATCATCTTGGCGGCGTAGAACGATGTCGCGTAATTCGTCCAGATTGATTCCCCAGGTTTGTTCCATGTAACTATAGACTATTTCGAATTTCTGTTTGATAAGTGCACGACCGCTTTTACCGGCATTTTGTAGCATATTATTCCAGTAGTCTTCTGTATTTGTGACGTACACCGCAATGTTTTCAACAAAATCTTCACGTGATTCACTCATTGCGTAGGAAGTGACAAATCCTTGTTGCCATGCATTGCGGTTAGCTCCCACCATATACCAGTCGCTGCCGATATAGGCATTTTCTGTGATACGATCAAATGCCGGATCATAGTTTTTGGTTTGATGCAGGATGTGGGCGAACTCATGATGCATTGTTTGGAAATAGTATTCGTTTAGCAGATTGATATCTATTTTATCAGGATTGATGTCATTTACATTGTATAATGTAATTTTCATACCACCTTCTGCCGTTCCCAATACCATGGTGCCATTGTCTTCATAGGCAGGAGAGCCGATAAAGTGAATGGTCTTGGGGATGTATTGACGTAAGAAGTCCGGATTACCGGTCGCTTCATCGTATGCTTCCAGCCATACATGTTTGATAATTTTAGCCAGTACTACGGATTTTTTATAGTCGGCAGGAGCTAATACATGTGTCATATCGCTCTCGTTATCTTCCATGCGATATTTCAATGCAATGTTGTACGGATGGGTGTAATTACCCAATATCCAGTTGTCGAATGGGCTGCGTTCTACTTCTTCTGTAGAGAAGATGCTGTTTGCTTTGTCCACGTCCTCGTCGTTGTTGCAAGCTCCCAGTCCGCAGGTTAATGTTATGATTAAACTATATATGATGTATTTCTTCATATTTTTCCCTCCTTAAGTTAGTTAGTCATTTCTTGGATTTGGTTGCATACCTGCCGTAATGACACTGGCCGGTAGCTGAATTGCACGTCTGGGGTCATTCGTGTCCATCTTGTCGGTGATATTCACCAAGGTATAACCTTCATAATAGCGGCGGTAGATTACAATGCCATAGCGCTTTATATCTTGCCATCTAAGTCCCTCTTCTAAAGTTAACAGGCGTCTCGCATGTAGAATACAGTGTATCAGATTCTCTTGCATTCCTTTTTCTATTACAAAATCCGGATGCAATTCCTTTTTTACCGTCGGGGCTTCCGGTGTGTAATATTTTAATTGAGCATAAAAATCATTGATTGTCTCTTTGGACAAGGTTTGTGTATTTTTCGTAAAGGCTTTCTGCCAGGCGTCTATATCGGCTGCAGCTTCGTCGTAACGTTTTAGTAATGTGTAAGCTTCAGCCCGGCAAAGTAATGCTTCATCGGTAGTGAAAGCAGGATACAGCATATAACCGACCCAGCTGTTGCCTGATGTGAACTGCTGATAGATGACTAAACGGCGGAATCCGTTCTTGATAGAGCCACCAGGCGCAAATGGGATTTGGTGGTAGCTTGACTGGTCTCCCCATGGACCTTCGGATTTACAACTTTCCGAGGCAGTAATATTATTCATGCAGTATCTTTCACAGTTGGCATAACCCGGATCGGAAACCAATGGCCAATATGAAGCTGCTGATATTACCAGTAGATTTGCCCGATTATCTGCATCTACATAAGCGTTCGGCTGTATGTTCTTGTTGGGAGATAAAGCTCCTAATGCAGCCCAGTCACGTAAATATTGGGAAGCATTCGTGCCGAGTACTATATTGGCATAATTGATAACCTTCTGGCAGTTAGAAAAATCCGGCTGTGTGTAATATAGATAAAAGCGGGCAGCAAATGCATAGGCAGCCTTTTTATTAAAATGATATTTCACTCGTGAGTAAATATTGTCGTCGATTAGAGGCAATCCTTCTTCTAAATCGGCTGCGATATTTTGGTAGACTTCAGCAACAGTTCCGCGTGAGTATTGTGGATTTACAGATGTTTCCGGTTCCTTTATGTAAGGTATACCTAGGTCTTTATCTGCATTTGTACCATACGCTTTGCAGAATGTGGTAGCTAGTACGAAATGATTGTATGCGCGACATATTAGAGCTTCACCTCTTTGTGCTGACAATGATTGAGGGTTTCCCATTTGCTCGATGGCTGCCAGGGCTTGGTTGGCCGATGCAATCGAGTTATAACAATCATTCCATAAGGCATGAGGTGAGTCTTGATTCTCTTCAGTGGTTTGCTGCCAGCGATACAAGTGCTCGTTTAACCGGAAAAGATAGCTGTATGCTTTACTATTTTCATCAATGTTGTCACTGTAGAATTCGCCTATATGACAGTTGGTGGTCATTGGGTATGCAGATACCAATACTTTGGTAATGCTCTCTTCGGTAGTTAGTTCAGTTCGGTTGTCCGGCATTTCATCCAAAAAATCACTACAGGAGGTTATTCCCAGGCATAAGGTTGAAATGACTGCTGTATATAATACATTTTTATATTTCATCATTTTTATAATTATCTGAATGGTTAAAATCCTAATCTAAGAGTTAATGTGAACTGACGGGGTACAGGGGAGGCAACTCCACCGGTATTGAAGAATTCCGGGTCCTGTCCGTTTAGCTTCTTATCTGCGTAGATTAGGAATAAATTGGTAGCCTGAAGTTTCAAAGATAAATTGGATATCTTTGCTGATGTAATCCATGATTTTGGAAAATCATAGGACAAGGAAATCTCCTTCATACGAATAAAGTCTCCTTTGGCAATTCGTTCTGTAGAGTAATTATAGGCATTATATGCATACATCAAATCTTTATTATCTTCATATTGACGTTTGGAAATGATGGCAGGGATATTGGTATGCCTCTCATCACCCGGAACTGTCCAGCGATTTTTGAATTCACGGGGCATAGAGGATAAGTCACTGTATTGATAATTGAAGCACGGATTTAAACGTACTACATTACCAAATGAATAGGTGATAAATACATTTAGCTTGAATGCTTTATAGGTGAAGATATTACCAAAGCTACCTGTTATAGTAGGATCAGTGGGACCTTCATATTTTAGATAGTCTATATTGTCACGTGTTTGGAAATCAATATCAGTACTGGTTATTTTTCCATTGATATTATACATTGGGATACCATTTGAACTTAGGCCGACAAATGGGATAGAGAACAAACCACGCACCGGGTAGCCCTGACGCGCAAAACCATAGCCTGAAACCAGATCCATCACGCTGGAACGGGCGTTAAGCTCGGTCACTTCATTTTTTGCTTTGGAAAAGATGAAATCTGTATTCCATGAGAAGTCTTTCGATTGGATATTCTTGCTTGAGATGGTGAATTCAATACCATGTGACTTCATGGAGGCTATATTGGCATATTTATAAATAGAACCACCTACTCCTTGTGTCGGAGTTATACCAATCAGGTCATAGTTGTTGCGTTTATACCAGTCGATTGAGAAATTGATCCGGTTGTCTAAGAATCCCATATCAGCACCGATGTTTAATTCATGCTTCTTTTCGTAAGTCAATTCGCTATTTTCGGGGTCGGATACATAAAGTCCGGTTTCCTGTCCGCTGGTGAAAGGGCGAAATGGTGAATAGCTGGTGATTATGGCATGTGAATTTGTTACATATTCCGGACCTCTGTCGGCAGTTAAAGAGTAGGATGCTTTGAATGTCAAATGTGACAGCACGGAGCTGAGTGTTTCGAAGAAATTTTCTTCATGTACATTCCATGCTCCTGAAATATTCCATGTAGGTAACCAGCGGGAAGAACGGCTTTTTCCCATGCGGTTGGTGCCTTCATAGCGGAATGTTCCGTTTACTGTATAACGGCCATCATACGAATAGGTTGCATTGGCAAAACCTGCTACACTCCTTGTTGTGGTATGGTTTAATCCATAATAATTTTCACCGGACTCAATACCTTTCTTGAAAAATTCATATACGTACGATGGAATTTCGCCCATTGTATATTGCATTCCCCATCCTTGAAAATAATTCTGCATGCGTTTTAAATCATTCACCTCCATACCAGCGAAAAGATTGGTTATATGCTTTTCTGCAAATAAATGATTCCAGGATGCTGTGGCACGAAAGTCTACTCCCAGCATGCGATAGTCCTTACGCTGGTAAATACCGCCTTCCGGCAGTATGCTGATGGGTAAAGCATAAGGATTGTCGGGGTTGGTGTAGAGTAAATTATTGTTGTCACGAATAGTGGCGTCATCCATTCCTGTGCGATATGCTGTTGCCTGATTCGAGTGGTCTTTAATATTATGTTCTTGCGAAGAAGCTTGATATCTGACTGCTCCTAATGCGCTAAGCTCTAATTCTGGAAGTGCTTTCCATTTTACTTCTCCTTGGAATTTAACGTCAACTACGTTTAAGTCCATATAATTGTTATCTAATTCATGAAGGATATTGAATGGTGCGTAGTTAGCTGTATAGTTGACTGCCGGATCCAATGCGCGTGATGTGTTTAGTGCATACGAATATGGATTGATGTCAAATTGACGGGTGACTTCTCCACTAGCTGCATTCACTTCAGAACTCAGTGTTCCGGGCGCTTTCTGCTTACGGTAGGAAGCACTGGATATTAAATTTATAGATAAATTCTTATATATATTATATGTTGTATTTAAATTAGCTGTATAGCGTTTTACTTCACTTTGCTTGTACCACCCCGGGTCTGACATGGCACTTAATGAAGCATAGAATGAAGATTTTTCTGTTCCGGAAGTGATACTGACAGAATGATTTTGTGTGATATTGTTGGAAAATAAAGTATCAAACCAGTCGGTATTTCTCATTTCCGCTTCACGCAGGTAAGCGTTACGTGCTTCCGGAGTGTTGGCAAGTCCGAATTGTCCTGTAACCGGATTGTATTGATTGATTAACTGATACATACGTCCATACACTCCGCTATCTTTTGCACGGTAAGTATCGCTATTGTTGAGCCATCCTTTTTGTTCCATTTCTTTATAGATTCCCATTTGTTCCTGTGAATTCATGATATTGAATTCTTTATAACTGGGAATCATACGAGTTGTAAATTCACCGGTATAGCTGATTTTGCTGACACCGGCTTTTCCCTTTTTGGTGGTTACTACAATAACCCCTGCCATGGCTCGCGCACCGTAGATAGAGGTTGCTGATCCGTCTTTCAATATTTGAAAGCTTTCAATATCATCTGAATTCAATCCGGCAATAGCTGAACTAATCAATGTTTCGGCATCTCCTGAGGATAAGTCATCCGGACCTACGTCGATAGCATCTTCCATGATGACTCCATCTACCACCCATAGTGGCTTTGAACTACCGAAAATAGATGTAGCACCACGTACCCGGATTTTTGGGGCGGTACCAAATGTGCCGGAAACATTTTGTACAGATACGCCTGCGGCACGTCCTTCAAGTCCCCGGCTGATATCAGGCAAACCATCTAGTTTGACCTCATCTGCGGACAATTGTTTGGTTGCTCCTGTAAACAGACGTTTGTCCATTTTCTGCATACCTGTTACTACTACTTCAGATAATGTTTGTACATCAGGCATTAATGTAACATTCATATTTGGAGCAGGAGTCAGGTCTTGCGGTTTCATTCCTATATAGGAAAATTGTAACAGGGATTTATTGGATACATTTTCTATCGAGAATTTTCCATCTATATCCGTTAATACACCGGACTTACTTCCTTTGATGACAACGGTTGCACCAATGAGCGGCTGTCCGTCATCACCGGAAATAACCACTCCTTTCACATTGAATACTTTCGCCTGTTTGGAAGGACCTTTGATAGTAATTGTGATAAATTGGTCTTCAATATGATATTCCAGTGGCTTATTGGCTAAGATTATATCGAGAGTCTGCTCTATACTCTTATCCTTGACGGAGCCAGAAACGGTGAATTTCTTGACATCGTCATACGTAAACAGGATCTTATATCCGGATAGTTTTTCTAAACGTTTTAGTACGGACGGCAACCGTTCGTTGCTAATTTCAATCGTGATTTTCTTTTGCGATTGCACCTGAGCATTTACTTGGTAGGGTCGGAAACATAATACGCATAGAAAACACACAATAAGTAGGTTCCAATTATTTCTCATACGTTTGTCTTTAATAACACTATTTGAACATGTTTATATAACTAGTGCGTATGAGAAGAAAAAATGGATACCCCTTTTGCGATTTATTTTTTAATAAAAGTGATATTTTGTTGTATTTTGCATAGATTAGTTATACTTATGCAATAAAAATCTAGTCTACAGTAAGCGTATTGCCTTGCAAGGTGACTGTCACTTTTTTCATTCTATTAAGTAATGAGATCGTATGTTCCAGGTCTTTGGTACGATCGGATATAAAGTGCATTTTATACTCCATCGCTTCTTTGTTTCTGAACTCTATGTTTACATTGTACCAACGTCCCAAATTTTGCATAATATCTTTCAATGTGACATTGTCAAAGTAGAAATAGCCGTCTTTCCAATAAACATAGGAGTCTAGATCTACTTCTGCCAGGATAAAGTTGCCATCAGATTGCAGATGTGCATCTTCTCCCGGATATAGTCTGGTATATGATCCTCCTTTGGTATTGCTGACTTCTACTTTTCCATTAATAAGCACTACATGAGTATCTTCAGGAGTATAGCTGCGTATATTAAATTCAGTACCGAGAACGCGGGTTTGTACAGTTTTGGTTTTTACGATAAAAGGTCGCTCCGGATCTTTGGCCACTTTAAAATAAGCCTCACCTTCTAAAGTGACGATACGTTCGTCGCCAATAAAGGCCGTTGGATAGACAAAGTTACTATTGGCATTGAGCCAGACCTCCGTGCCGTCACATAACACTACCTTGAAACTTTCACCGCGTGGAACAGTGAGTACATGTGTTTGAGTGGTCGTTGAAATGACTTGCCTGTAATCCAATTCTTTCTTTTCGGACTTTGAGATCATTTTCTGTGGTAAGGTTTGATTGTTTGATTGCGGTTCGTCTAATACAATCTTTTCTCCGTTATCTTTTTGCAGAGTGATATGTTGAGGGGCAGCATCAGCAGTAAATACTGTGATTGGTTTCAGGGCAGGGGTCGTCAGGGTATTGATAAGATAGTAAGTTCCAAATAGAACGGCAATCATGGCGGCTATTCCCATACTTACTTTCCAGAAGTTGGAACGCATTCTTGCCGTGTATTGTTTTTTCTTGAATCGTTCTAGCTCCATCTCTATATTGGGTAGTTCCATTCCACTTTTTTGTTGTAGGAAGAGGCTGCTATCCATGATGTCGCGACAAGCCTGCAGGGTTTCTTCATCTTTAAGCATTTCCTGCAGTTGTTCGACGTTTATTTCTGAAGAGCTCTCCATAATGTCGAGTGCCTTCTCTACAGATTTATCTGTACTATCTATATTGTCAATATCTTTATTCATCACTGTTCGACTGTATCATACTTATTTATATTACGTTTAATCATAAAATAAAGACACCTGCTTTATGATTTTTTTGCACATTCTTCACGTATCACCTGTAATGCTTTCACAATATGCTTCCTGACTGCACTGACACTAATATTTAATTCCTCTGCCACTTCCTGATATTTTTTGCGTTGAATATAACATTCTTCTAAAATATGCCTGGTATGTGGAGTCAGTTTTTCCATCGCCTTACTGATATGTATCATTCTTTCATCCTGCTCCTGATACTCCGTCTCAACATAACTTTTGGTCAGTTCGGAATAGATTTGTACGTATTGTTCGTGTGTATTCTGATGCCGCAGGAAATCAATGCTTTTGTTGCGAACGTAGACATATAGATAAGATTTAGCTGTGGCTTTATCTATTTTAGCATAATTGGCCCAAATAAATTCGAAGGCGTCGCTGACGATATCTTTGCTAGCCTCCATATTATTAATCAAATGAAATGCGTAATAATAAAGTTGAGGATAGTACTCTTTAAAAAGAAAATCAAAATCGGCCTTATCTTCCACGTGCTTTAAAAGTGTTGAATAGTAAATAAATCGCGTTGCAAATAAACAAATAATAATTGAGAAAAGCAAAATGGCTTTTATTTTATATTTATCGTATCTTTGTGGCATCATATTTTTTGAATCAATATTCATGTAGAACCAGGGAAGTAATAATGGAGAGTGTTTTAATTACAGGTGCAAGTGGTTTTATAGGAAGTTTCATCGTGGAGGAAGCGTTGAAACGAAAGTTTGGTGTGTGGGCCGGAATTCGCCCCACGAGTAGCAAGCGGTATTTAAAGAACCGGAAAATTCACTTTCTGGAACTGGACTTTGCACATCCCAATGAGCTTCGCGCCCAACTCTCCGGGCATAAAGGTACTTACAGCAAATTTGATTATATCATCCATTGCGCCGGTGTGACAAAGTGTTCTGATAAAAAGACCTTTGATTATGTGAATTATCTTCAGACTAAATATTTTATAGACACGCTGAAGGAATTGAATATGGTTCCGAAGCAGTTTATATATATTAGCACGTTGAGTGTATTCGGACCTGTACGTGAGAAGGATTATACTCCGATAAGCGGAGAAGATACTCCGATGCCTAATACGGCTTATGGATTGAGTAAATTGAAAGCGGAATTATATATTCAGAGTATTCCCGGTTTTCCTTATGTCATTTATCGTCCTACGGGAGTCTATGGTCCCCGTGAGTCAGACTATTTCCTGATGGCCAAGTCCATTCAGAAGCATGTAGACTTTTCGGTCGGTTTTCGACGCCAGGACTTGACTTTTGTTTATGTGAAGGACATTGTGCAGGCGATTTTTCTGGGAATGGAGAAAAAAGTGGTTCAAAAGGCGTATTTCCTGACAGATGGGAAAATCTATAAAAGTCGTGCCTTTTCGGATCTGATACAAAAAGAATTGGGCAATCCGTTTGTTCTTCACTTGAAATGTCCATTAATTGTGCTAAAAGTTATATCTTTGTTCGCTGAATTCATTGCTACACGTTCCGGGAGGAGCAGTACCCTGAATTCGGATAAATATAAGATAATGAAACAACGCAACTGGCAATGCGACATATCCCCGGTAATGAAAGAACTTGGGTATGTACCCGAATATGATTTGGAAAAGGGAGTTCGTGAAACCATTGCCTGGTATAAAAATGAAGGATGGCTTTAGACTTATTTAAGCGCATAGAAACCCGGAAAGGGTTGTTTGCTGTGGAAAAGATTACACTGATTTATAATCTGTTGACTTCCATATTGATTCTATTCCTGTTTCAGCGAATGGATCATCCATGGCACATGTTGCTGGATAGGGCTATGATCGCGGCGATGACCTTTTTGTTGATGTATCTTTATCGTCTTGCCCCCTGTAAGTTTTCAGCGTTTGTGCGCATTGTTATCCAGATGAGTCTATTGTCTTACTGGTATCCGGATACTTTCGAGTTCAATCGTTTCTTTCCGAATTTAGACCATGTATTTGCAACTGCCGAGGAGTTTATTTTCAATGGTCAGCCTGCTATCTGGTTTTGCCATACGTTTCCGCACCTTATCGTCAGTGAAGCATTTAATATGGGATATTTCTTTTATTATCCGATGATGCTGATTGTGGCATTGTTTTATTTCATTTATAAGTTTGAGTGGTTCGAAAAGATGTCTTTTGTTCTCGTCACTTCCTTCTTTATCTATTATCTGATTTATATATTCGTTCCTGTCGCGGGGCCTCAATTCTATTTCCCTGCCATCGGGATTGATAATGTATCTAAAGGTATTTTCCCTGCTATCGGTGACTATTTCAATCATAATCAGGAATTACTTCCCGGACCGGGTTATCAGCATGGATTCTTTTATAGCTTAGTGGAAGGCTCACAGCAGGTAGGCGAACGTCCTACGGCAGCATTCCCCAGTTCACACGTCGGTATTTCTACTATTTTGATGATTATGGCATGGCGTGGCAGCAAGAAATTGTTTGCTTGTCTGATACCTTTCTATATGTTGCTTTGCGGGGCTACCGTATATATTCAGGCACATTATGTGATTGATGCCATTGTAGGGTTTTTCTCTGCATTCCTATTGTATGTGGTTGTGACCTGGATGTTTAAGAAGTGGTTTGCACAACCGATGTTTAAGTAGAAAATTGGAATATACTTCTGTATTTTGAAACAGGTAATCTCCATCCGCAGGAATCAGAGTTTGCGGATGAAGATTATGATCTATAGTAGATTAAACTTCCGGATTCTCTTTACGTTGGGAAGTGATTTCTTCAAATATGCGGAAAAGCTCTTCCTTTGTTTCTGCCCGTAACATGGCAATACGCGTATTACGGAAATTAGGGATTCCTTTGAATAATGGGCTCGCAGCCAGATGACGACGTACGTGCAGAATACCTCTGCGCTCATCAAGTAGATTTACGCTGTCGACCACTTCCTGGCGAAGCACTTCCATGCACCAGTCGAAACTTAGCGGTGGTAATTCTTCACCAGTCTCCAGATAGTGTTTCACTTCTTTGAATATCCATGGACGACCAAAGCTGGCACGACCAATCATGACAGCATCTACTCCATAACGGTCAAAACACTCTTTGCAGCGTTCAGGCGTCGTCACGTCACCATTACCGATAATAGGAATATGCATCCGTGGATTATTCTTCACTTCGCCTATTAATGTCCAGTCTGCTTCTCCGGTATACATTTGTGCACGGGTGCGGCCATGTATAGTCAGTGCAGCAATACCACAATCCTGTAGCTGTTCTGCTAGCTCTACAATTACTTTGTTGTTAGCATCCCATCCCAGGCGGGTCTTGACCGTTACGGGGATTTTCACCGCATCTACTACCGCACGGGTGATCTCCAGCATCTTGGGGATATTCTGTAACATACCTGCTCCTGCTCCTTTTCCGGCTACTCTTTTTACCGGGCATCCGAAATTGATATCCAGAATATCAGGTTGTGCCTGTTCCACAATCTTGGCAGCTTCCACCATCGTTTCCGTATCTTTCCCGTATATCTGGATGGCAACGGGACGTTCGGCATCACTGATACTTAGTTTCTGCGCAGTCTTGCTGACAGCGCGAATCAGCGCATCGCTCGACACAAATTCGGTGTATACCATATCTGCTCCGAACCTCTTGCACATCAGGCGGAAAGCCGGATCGGTCACATCCTCCATCGGAGCAAGTAAGATGGGATATTTACCCAAATCTATTTGGCCTATCTTCATATATGAATCTGATATTTACTGTTTATGATTGAAGTAACTTCTTGTTTTCGCTGCAAAAATACGGAAAAAAGCCTACCTTTGTACGCATTCATTTGCTTAACTGATACAAATAAGTATATATTCTATGAGTCTTAGTTTGAAAGATTTTGAAATAATGGCTCCTGTCGGTTCGCGCGAATCTCTTGCTGCGGCTATTCAGGCAGGTGCCGATTCTATCTATTTCGGTATAGAAAACCTGAACATGCGTGCCCGTTCGGCCAATACGTTTACGATTGATGATTTGCGGGAGATCGCCCGTACGTGTGATGAACACGGGATGAAAAGTTACTTGACGGTCAACACGATTATCTATGATAAAGATATTCCATTGATGCATACCATTGTCGATGCAGCCAAGGAAGCCGGAATCTCTGCGGTGATTGCAGCCGATGTGGCGGTGATGAACTATGCCCGTCAGATAGGGCAGGAGGTACACCTTTCCACTCAACTGAACATCTCCAATGCAGAGGCTTTAAAATTCTACGCACAATTTGCAGATGTGGTAGTATTGGCCCGTGAGTTGAATCTGGAGCAGGTAGCCGAAATCTATCGCCAGATTCAGGAAGAACATATTTGTGGTCCGAGCGGTGAACAGATTCGCATTGAGATGTTCTGTCACGGTGCGCTTTGTATGGCTGTATCGGGTAAATGTTACCTCTCTTTGCATGAGATGAACCATTCTGCCAATCGCGGCGCTTGTATGCAGGTGTGTCGCCGTTCCTATACAGTCCGTGACAAAGAGACGGATGTGGAACTGGATATTGATAACGAATATATCATGTCACCGAAAGATTTGAAGACCATCCACTTTATGAATAAGATGTTGGATGCCGGTGTGCGTGTATTCAAAATTGAAGGCCGTGCCCGTGGACCTGAATATGTGCGTACAGTGGTAGAATGTTACAAAGAGGCTATCAAAGCTTATCTGGAAGGAACATTTACCGATGAAAAGATTGCAGCTTGGGACGAACGTCTGAAAACAGTATTCAACCGCGGCTTTTGGGATGGCTATTATTTGGGACAACGTTTAGGCGAATGGACCAGAAACTATGGTTCGGCAGCTACGGAACGTAAGATATATGTAGGTAAAGGTATCAAATACTTCTCTAACATTGGAGTTTCCGAATTTCTGGTAGAGGCTGCGGAAGTTAGCGTAGGCGATAAACTTCTCATTACCGGACCGACCACAGGTGCTCTATTCATGACTTTGGAAGAAGCCCGTGTTGACTTGGAATCCGTGCAGACTGTGAAGAAAGGCCAGCACTTCTCCATGAAATCAGATAAGATACGCCCCAGTGACAAGCTGTATAAACTGGTATCAACCGAAGAACTGAAGAAGTTCAAAGGACTCGATATTGAGCAAAAGAGAGGCTAACTGCTATTTCTCAACTTTTAATTTTTAATCTTCAATTTTTAACTGATGAACTATATTTATGAATTGGAAATGAAGGTGCGTGATTACGAGTGCGACCTTCAAGGGATTGTTAATAATGCGAACTATCAGCATTATCTGGAACATACCCGCCATGAGTTTCTGACGTCGGTAGGCATCAGTTTTGCTGCACTCCACGAACAGGGAGTCGATCCGGTAGTGGCACGCATTAATATGGCATTCAAAACGCCGTTGAAAAGCGGAGACGAGTTTGTCTCTAAACTTTATATGAAGAAGGAAGGTATCAAATATGTATTCTATCAGGATATTTTCCGTAAGAGTGATAATAAAGTAGTAGTGAAATCCACTGTTGAAACGGTATGTGTGGTAAACGGACGTTTGAGTGACAGCGAATTATTCG
The DNA here is from genome assembly GCF_003439055.1 of Bacteroides sp. OM05-10AA. Lineage (NCBI taxonomy): Bacteria > Pseudomonadati > Bacteroidota > Bacteroidia > Bacteroidales > Bacteroidaceae > Bacteroides > Bacteroides sp. OM05-10AA. The sequence continues at coordinate 5,896 of NZ_QSUR01000051.1, read as the reverse complement.
ATAGCGTCTTTGCCCCTTACCTGAAATGAACAGTTCCGAGGAAGAACAGATTTATAGTATCGCCCTGACAATGGTGCCCGGTATCGGGCACATAGGGGCGAAACATCTGATAGACGGAATGAATAATGCTGTTGATGTCTTCCGTCTGCGTAAAGAAATACCGGAACGTATTCCTGAAGTGAGTCAACGGGTGGTAGACGCATTGGATTGTCCGCAAGCTGTGATTCGTGCTGAACAGGAATATGAATTTATCAGGAAGAACCGGATTTCCTGCCTGACTTTCCATGACGAGGCTTATCCTTCCCGTTTGCGGGAATGTGAAGATGCTCCTATCGTCCTTTTCTTTAAAGGAAATACCGATTTGAATTCCCTGCATATAATAAATATGGTAGGCACCCGTAATGCCACTGATTATGGTACCCGGATTTGCGCCTCTTTCTTACGCGATCTGAAAACACTTTGTCCTGATGTGTTGGTAGTCAGTGGGCTTGCTTATGGAATCGATATCCATGCACATCGTGAAGCGCTGGTCAATGACCTGCCTACGGTAGGTGTTCTTGCTCACGGTCTGGATCGCATTTATCCTTATGTCCATCGAAAAACAGCCATTGATATGCTCGAAAAAGGAGGACTATTGACCGAATTTCTGTCCGGTACGAATCCCGACAAACATAATTTCGTCAGTCGTAACCGCATTGTCGCAGGTATGTGTGATGCTACGGTTGTCATTGAATCGGCAGAAAAAGGAGGCTCATTAATCACTGCTGAACTTGCTGAAAGCTATCATCGCGATTGCTTTGCTTTTCCCGGCCGGATAAATGATGAATATTCAAAGGGATGTAATCGGTTGATTAGAGATAATAAGGCTTCCTTACTATTATCGGCTGAAGATCTTGTACAGGCAATGGGATGGAATATACCGGCAACTTCTTCCGAGAAAGTAAATGTGCAACGTAGTCTTTTTCTCGACTTGTCCGAAGAAGAACAGAAGATTGTCTCTATCCTGGAGAAACAGGGGAATTTACAGATTAATTCTCTGGTAGTAGAAGCAGATATTCCCGTACATAAGATAAATGCAATTCTTTTTGAACTGGAAATGAAAGGGGTAGTTCGTGTATTGGCAGGAGGAATGTATCAGTTATTGAATTAACTCGTATAAACTAACCTCATATATGGATATAAAAAAAGGAGCAACGCCTTGCTCCAACCTTTGTTAACCTTAAATCTAATACTATGAAAAAAATCACATGACAAATGTATGTCTTTGCAAACTAACCTCCAAATAATTCTGTTGTATTTGTTTCTCTTTTAAATTCTTTCACTGATTTTCACTGTTATCGTACACGATACACTCTTAATGGCTAAAGTAGAATGCTTTTGGGGTAAGTAATGGGGAGGAAAGTAAGTCTTCCTGAATACTATTGCAGCTTCTAGGAAAATTAGAAAATAAGGTCTGAATATAAGTGTTTTCTTGGTTTAAAAGGAACGCCCCGTTGGTTTAAAACCAAGGCATCGTTCCTTTAAAACCAATGGGGTGTTCCTTTTAAAGGAAAGATATTGCTTTATTTTAAGTGCTTTGCAATAATTTTAATGTCAAATATTGAAAAAATAAAATGATAGCTTAATTAATTGATAATTAGCTTTGTATGGATGAATAATCCTTTATATTAACGGCAAAATCCCAAAAGACTTGACAAACGCTTTTTGATGTTGTATATTTGTATAACGAAAGGAACAATGAAACGACAAATTAAAACTTTAAAAACGAAATGAGACGAATCTTATCTTTTGCTGTATTAGCTGCATTGTACTTCCCCGGATGTACGACCAGTAAAAATGCAGTGCGTTGTCTAAGCCGATGGATTAAAGACTGTAACCCGTTGACCAAAGAACTTGTACCGACCGGTTATATGCCGTATAATCATCGTTATCTGACGATGAAACAGTATAAGATTATAACAAAACATCTAGGAGATCCTTATGAGGATTAGGGTATAGACGACCCGATAAAAAGCTTGAGGCTGCAACCTTTTATAGGATTTGCAGCCTTTTTTGTTGCATAAATTCAATGTATCCCCTTCTGAAAGCTACATTCGGGTTTTTAATAAACTTGGATACCGTTTCTAATAAACTCCTTGAGAATTTATTAGAAACTCAAAAGTCGTTTATACAGAAAAGATAAACTTTTTTCGGTGTACTGAAATGAGAAATATACGCAATCTTTGTGTGTTTGGTTAATAATCACTACATTATTAAAGACAGTCTCATTTCATCTTTATTTGTGTAACCTTGAATGGGTAGATGTTTCTTCTTGTAATTCTTTATTTTAATTGAAACTTATCATACAATCATATATGATTGTGAGTATATGAATGTGAATATGTTACTTTGGAGAATAAATTATGTCTGGCAAATCAAGAATCTTAAATGAGAGAGATCAGTCATAAAATATTTAGCAAAGTAATAACAATAAAAAAATGATGAAATGGATACTCTTAAATTGCATTCACACTTTGAAAATTTGCTGTATGTGGGAAGAAGCGTGCTCACTAATACAAGTAGCCGCATTCAAAGATTGTTTTTTAAAAAAGAGATGTGTATATATGAATACTTGTTTAAAGAGGAAGCAAGTAAAGGCATTGAGGTTGTAGTGGACAATGCTGTCTTAGTTTGTGTTTTTGAAAATGATATCTGTAATAAATCTATTCTTTATCTTAATGACTCCACTAATGTAACATCTTATATTAATTATTGCAATAGTACTTTTGAATATGATAAACTTCGTGATAGATGGATTATGCCTGATGGTTATCTTACCCTTTTTATGCCGAATGATGACTTTGAAAAGCGATTTGCATTCGTGCAAACCTTAGTATGAATAAACTTCGTGAAGCCTTTGGATTCTTAAGGGGATATATCTGAACATTAGACAATTTGATTTGTTATTTATTATAGTTGGAAGAGTTTAGACGTTGTTTGCTTTCATTATGATGTAAAATATCTCTATTTACCCATTTTTTAAAGGTTGTTTTTGACTATATGTCAAAACAAACCTTTATATTTGTATATGTGAAGTTAACCAAAGAAAAAATCACTTATTATTGGCTATGATGAAAAAGGAAATCAAATTCAGTCTTGTTTATCGGGATATGTGGCAATCTTCCGGTAAGTATCAACCTCGGGTTGACCAGCTTGTACGTATAGCCCCATTGATTGTTGAGATGGGCTGTTTTACAAGAGTTGAAACGAATGGAGGTGCTTTTGAGCAAGTGAATCTATTGTACGGCGAAAATCCTAATAAAGCCGTCCGTGCTTTTACCGCACCTTTTAGAGAAGCGGGCATTCAAACGCATATGCTCGATCGTGGTTTGAATGCATTGCGTATGTATCCCGTTCCGGCAGATGTGCGTAAATTGATGTATAAAGTCAAGCATGCACAAGGGGTGGATATCACCCGTATCTTCTGTGGACTGAATGAGACGAGAAACATAATTCCCTCCATTAAATATGCTTTGGAAGCGGGTATGATTCCGCAGGCGACTCTTTGCATCACGTATTCTCCGGTGCATACCGTTGAGTATTATGCCCGAATTGCCGATCAACTGATTGAGGCCGGTGCGCCTGAAATATGTTTGAAAGATATGGCAGGTATCGGTCGTCCCGGTGTGTTGGGGCAACTGGTCAGGACTATCAAGGAAAAACATCCGGATGTATTGATACAATATCATGGTCATAGCGGACCGGGATTATCTATGGCATCTATCCTCGAGGTTTGCGAGAATGGTGCGGATATTATTGATGTGGCTATGGAGCCCATGTCTTGGGGTAAAGTGCATCCGGACGTGATCTCGGTACAGGCAATGTTGAAAGATTTAGGTTTTCAGGTTCCGGATATTAATATGAAAGCATATATGAAGGCTCGTGCGATGACGCAGGAATTCATAGATGACTTTTTGGGTTACTTCATGGATCCTACCAACAAATATATGTCTTCGCTTTTATTGAAATGTGGTTTGCCAGGTGGCATGATGGGTTCTATGATGGCAGATTTGAAAGGGGTACATTCCGGTATCAATATGATATTACGGAGTAAGAACGAACCTGAACTTAGTCTTGACGATCTGCTGGTAATGCTTTTCGACGAAGTGGAATATGTGTGGCCTAAGTTGGGTTATCCTCCTTTGGTGACTCCTTTCAGTCAGTATGTGAAGAATGTTGCATTGATGAATCTTATGCAATTGGTAAAAGGGGAAGAGCGCTGGACAATGATAGACAACCATACCTGGGATATGATTCTGGGTAAGAGTGGACGTCTGCCGGGTACGCTTGCTCCGGAGATTATAGAATTGGCGAAGTCTAAAGGATATGAGTTTGTCGATACTGATCCGCAGTTGAATTATCCGGATGCTTTGGATGATTATCGCAAGGAAATGGATGAGAATGGCTGGGAGTATGGAGAGGATGACGAAGAACTTTTTGAACTGGCTATGCACGATCGTCAGTATCGCGATTATAAGTCCGGTGTTGCCAAGAAACGTTTTGAGGATGAATTACAACATGCTGAGGATGCATCCATGGCAAAGAGTGGTTATTCCGAGGAAGATATCAAGAAATTGAAACGTGCCAAGGCGGATCCGGTTATTGCTCCCGACAACGGGCAGGTACTTTGGGAAGTTTCCGTAGAGGGACCATCCATTGCGCCATTCATCGGACGTAAATATCAGCATGACGAAGTCTTTTGCTACCTTTCTACTCCATGGGGAGAATATGAAAAGATTCTGACCGGATTTACCGGACGTGTGGTGGAAATATGTGCACAACAAGGCGCTACCGTACGTAAGGGAGATGTTATCGGTTATATTCTGCGGAGCGATATCTTTGCGTGAGATTTCTATGAGAGTTAGACTATAGGTTACTTTATAAAAAGGTCAGGCTGCAATCTGTGATGAGGTTGCAGCCTTCTTTGTTTGTAGACATTCAATGTAAAAGTTACAGGAAGGCTTTTAGCTGTTAGAATTTCAATGGCTATCCATTGATAAGTTAGAGTGTTGAACATGGAAAATACGCATTTTATGAAAAAAATAATTCTTTGATATATCCTGTTGGTAACTAGCAATATTCTCTTCCGATAATAATTGATTCCAAACGATGAAAGGAGACATAAAGGAGACAAAAGGGGACCGGACGTTTTACGGTTGATATACCTTTGCAGAGTCATTCAAACAAAGAGAATGACAAACAGATAACCTTTATTTTTTTAACCAATTAAACTTTAACAATTATGGGTTTAGAGTACGTAGTAACAAAAAGAGTGTTCGGTTTTGACAAGGACAAAAACGAAAAGTATGTGGCAAAATCGGTTCGTTCCGGTAAGGTGAATTTTGCAAAGATGTGTCGGAAAGTAAGTGAGCTTTGTGGTGTCCATCGTAAGGTGGTAGATTTGGTCGTCAGTGGTCTGGTGGATAAGATGGCGGAGGATATTGATGATGGAAAGAGCGTGCAGATGGGTGAGTTTGGTATCTTCACTCCTACTATCCGTGCTAAGAGTACGGATGACGAAAAGGAGGTCTCATCCAAGTCGATCGTTCAGAGAAAGATCTTATTCTATCCGGGAAAAATCTTCAAAAATACGCTGGAAGATATGAATATTACCCGCCGTGCGGAAATTGAAACGGATTATACGGACGGAAGTAGTAATGGGGGGAATAATGGGGGTAACCCTGATTCGGGCGATGATGGCAAAGGGGAAGCACCGGACCCGGCTGCATAATTGGACTGAACTTTGTATTAAAGCAAGCCTTTAATTAGTAGATGCACAGATTATTGATCGATAGATCGGTAATCTGTGCATTCTTTGTACGCTCGGCATGAGCATTATCTAACGGGTGTAAGTCCC
>NZ_QSUR01000050.1:0-37489 GCF_003439055.1 Bacteroides sp. OM05-10AA | reverse complement strand
CAAACCGTTATTAGCTTCAATTAGCTCTTTAGATATTAAACCTTTTAAGAAAGTTATCAGTTCCGCTGCTTTATCAGGATTAACTTTGGATAATAATTTATCATACACTGTACTATCTACAGCCAAATCCTCCGCTAATTTAGCCTTATCCGCATAACCAGCTTTGATTTTTTTCCCTGCGACTAGCAAATACTCTGTCGCATAAGATAGCAACTGTAATAGATCAATGTTATTGTGTTGATGACCAACACCCCCTCCTCCACCATAATTTTCAGAAATACGATTGATTATATAGTCACTGACAGAACCGGTAGTCGTTACACTCCAAACTTCTGAATAAGGATCCTGAACAGGAAATAGTGCCCCCTCGGACAATGGTAGGCGAGGAAATTCAATAAGTCGAGGGGGCACTGTAAAAGAACCGACTTCAGGCACTACGATTTCAAGTGCACCAGTAGGGACATCTGTCCTCTGAAGGTTCAGGAAGGGTTTAGCATCAGCGAATTTATAAGTAAAAGTATAGTTGCTTGGTAGCTCCTTATCCGTATATGTCACATTACTTTCTACAACAATAATTGAACGGATATAAGAACCGGTATATAAATATTTCTTCAAAGACGGGAAAAAGTCAAGTAGCCAGGCACGTTCTTTCCTGTTCAGATATCCCGTATCTTTTTGAAATTTACGAGCTGTATCGACACGGTATTCAAGGGAAACATCATCAATCTCTGCAATATTATGCGTATGCTCCCCAGTGAAAGCCGTAGAACCATACGCACGAAATGTATCAATACCACCAAGTGAGTTCTCAAATAACACCCATTGCTCGGTTTCAGATTTCATATCTGAAGCATAATACCGTTGAGTATATGACAGTCGCTCCCCTCCCACATCTTCAACCCACACATCGTAATAAGCTGGCATCTTATTACCGAGTTTTTCAGCAACAGAAGCATACTGTAAAGGGATCGTATAAGCCTTGCCTTCAGTTAGATCGGCCAAAGTTATCTCGCTTTGCGAAATGACTGCAGCTGATTCATCCGTGAAATAAGCATGAAGCTTTACCTGGCATTCCCGAACAGCATAATATGTTAGAAATTCAGGAGAGTAATATGTAACAGGTTTAACATTCGGTTGCCAAGTCAGAAAGTTCCGGATTAGGAAATTCGATGGTGTTTCAGCAAGCATATCAACTCCACAACGAACAGCAGTAAACTCTACTTCAGTACCCGAAATCTGCGCTATGAAGGCAGATACAATCTTCGTCTGTTCATATACAATTGAAGTATTACTGAACAGGAAAGACAAACGGTCATGGATAATATCCCGAATATTAATAATAACGATACCATCCGCACCCGGCTCATAACTCCGAGCCACAATCTCCTCACCTCCCTGCAAGAGTCTAAAGGAGATTGTAGTAGTAGTGCCAATGCGGAATTCCTTGATATTTCCACTCAATGATAATGGATCAGGTTGTTGGAGAATAGTCATAACTCTTCTTTTTTCCTGTAAAATTAGCTCAAGCACCTATCAGACTAAAGGACAACAATTGCATCAATAAGGAGTCTTAATAGGACGAAGTCTAGCCACGACACGGTAATAGCGTCGCTTATTATCTCTGCCGTCCTGATAATGAGCAAAAGATCGCTCATAATAATATCCACCCGCAGCAACTTGTTCTTTCGTAGGAAATGGAGGATAAATATACGGCAGTTTATTTGTTCCTCTAGTATCCCCAAACTTAACTAGTTCCGCATTATAGTCCGATTCTGATATTTCATAAGAGTTTCTGTCAATGCTCCAGCAATTTGCATCCAGAGGAAGAGGGAAGCGAGAATCTTCTGCAGGAGCAGTTTGTACAGGCTCATACAATCGAGTCGTATAGAAACTTGATTCGATAGGTTCATTATTCCCTCCTATGGAATATTTTAGTTTATCAATAAATAGCTCCTGCCCATCTATTATCACTTTCCGATGAGCTGGGATATTCATTTTTTGGTGGTCAGAAAGTAAGATATCTCCCTTAACTGGATGCATTGAATTACGTAATAAGTTGTCATAAGTACGATAGAACCTTTCAAAAATGCCATCAGGTCCATTATACAGCAAAGAGTAATCTGCAAATCTTACGTTACTATAGGTATAATTGGTATTTGTCCCGATGCAATATCCATCAGTATATTTATAAACCAGAGACAACATGGGAGCCTGATCCTTATTAGAGGCAATTTCTTCCTCCTTGTTATTATCGTCCCCTTCATTATCAGAGGAGCTATTAACGATTAAAGTAGAGTTCAAAGATCGGCCATCTCCAATAAAAGGTAGATAGACTAAAGTACGATTATCTCTAGCGGCAGAAGAATGACTTGAATCTCGTGACTCATGCAACAGATAAAACATAGCATCCGGACAGATGATTTTTTTCTCTTTCAATGTCCCGCCCGCCATGTAAGGAATCGTAGCAGAAGATATTTTTTGTGTTTGCATAGAATAGTCCGAATATCCTACACGATAATAAGATCCTGACATCGGAGCCCAATATGCATTAGGATACTTAGCTTTTATAGCGGCGGTCGAATCATAAGTGTCTCCATCCGCAAGCATAGTCTCTGAAGATAGAACTACTTTTTGATATGTTGGAATATCAAATTCAAGTGGAGAAGTCAAACAGTTAGTAAGATCCGTTTCTGCTTTCATCTTAGCTATATCATCAAAAAACTCAATGGAAACAGTCCTATTAACTTCGTCCGGAATAAACTCACATAGAAATTTCTTTCTAAAAACATCCAGGATCGTATTACACATGCAGTCCGGCACAAGATGGGAAAGCAGTATAGAACCATTAACAAGTGAATCAATTGTATTATTGATAAAAACCATGCTTTTAAAAGGCTCTGTCACATCAAAGAAGTTTTCTAGCAACGTATAACCGAAATACGAGAAAATACGTCTCAAGAGATAGGGAGCACGAAGAAAAGGAGTCATATAATAGCCTGGATCCAGTTTGACGCTAATACCATCCACCTCTTCTATCCTTGAATAAGAATTATAGAAATCAAGTTTTCCGGCCGTATATCCTGTAATACCACCTGATGCATTCATAAACTCCATCTGGTTGATATAACGACGACTATTATCGAAATCAACGAATACAGGAAAAATTGCGAATTGAGTATTCTCATTCGCTACTAAAGACCTGCAGAAATCAATTCCCTGCTGAACCGTTTTCACTCCAGGTATTGTCTCTTCACCAAACATCTCTCTTAATGAAGCTTTAGATATTTGTGCCAAGAATGAACCTTCATTTAAATAAAAAGAAGTCGAAATTGTCTTTTTACGTTTGACTTTCAGTATTGCTTGCCTACATGCCGAGAAATACTCGCCAGACGAGATAGTAGCCTGTATATCATCCGGAAGCTTACGAACACTAGTTATATCAGGATATCCTAAAGCTTCTTCGTTATAATCCGAGCTAGGTATATCAACAGGCAATGTTTGTTCCCCCCATTCATTAAAAAACAAATTAGGGCGTTCAACCTCAAGTTGCGTACCAGGAGTGAGCTGATAAGATTTACCCGTTTTTGAATTCGTGATTTTCATATTTTATCATTTTGATCCAATTTGACGACTACGATCCCGGAGTTCCTGCTTCCTTTCTAAATCTGTCAGCACGACGGAAGACTTTACCCCGTTTTCATTGATACCAATTATAGCATGAGCAAACTTCTCCATCAATTCCGGAGGTAGTGCTGTACCGCTTCCGTCATCTTTGGGAGTTCCAGATGAAGGAATAGGCTGTGAAATACTTCCACCTGAAGAAAAGCCTGCCATTTTTGACCGTATAACCTGATTCAAGTCAAGTGTCCGGATGGTACCGGCCTGCTGCGACTTATCAATCATGTCAAGAATAGGACCAACCGTAGGATTGTCAACAGCTGCATTGCTAGCTACCCATTCTTTTGACTGACCTGCCGGTCCTTCGCCCACAATTACGGTTGGTTTATCAATAAAACCACGGGCATCCGGATCATAATCAGCCCCTTTAAATAATTTACCATCTTGAGCCCGGCGAACATCGATCTTACCACCGGACTCACGACCACTCGCAACACGCTGCCCGGATCCTTTTGAAGAACTACTTCCACCAGAAAGAGTCATGTTCTTAACCTTTTGCCGTTCCGCATTGGCAGAAGCAAGTTGAGCAATACCTGTTATACCCATAAGTGCAGCAGCTATAGGACCGGCAATCGGGCCTAAATCGGCAATGGCTTTCATTATTGCAACAGCTGTATCAGCGATAATTTGAGACGCTTTGATGGCAAAGTTGACATCTGCGTATTTCTTCTCAATATCCAGTTTCTTCTGTGCCTTTTCCTTCTCTAGGCGTTCAACCTCTTCGGCATTTCCCTGCGCCGCTTCGATTTCGGCATCATACTTAGCATCCACATTATCCATTTCGGCTTGCTGAAGCGCTTGTACAGCTCCGGAGAATAAGTCTAAGTAGTAATCGAACTGCTTTTTAAACGAATCACGTTTCAGATTCTGAACGGCCTTCTCATGTTCCTCATGGGTGAGCGTCTCATTATCCAGGTATTGCTGCAACTGTTGCAGCTGCAAATCATATTGTTGTTGTTGATTTAACAGTCCATATTGATTGCGGATCTGATTGATACGGTTCTCACTATCCTGCACTAATTGTTCCTTAGCCTTCTGATAAGCAGTATCTAATTCTTTTGTATCCAAATGCTCTTTCTCGGCAAGTTGTTTTCGTGCCTGGTAAGTTGCATCCAATACTTTCATTTGCGCCTGCAAATCCTCCCCAACCGTAGTGAGTTTAAACTGACTTTTAAAATCTTTAGTCAGATCATTCATTTTTGTCTGGATGGCAGCACGAGCATTGGCTGCATCCTGATCAGCCGATAAAACAGCCGCATTTGCCTGTTTTACAGAATCAGCTTTCAACTTTCCATTCTTCAGCTCGAGGTCATTGATATCATTCAAATACCGCTGTTCGATAGCCAACCGAGTTTCAGCACTGGCTGAAGTCAAGGCTAGTGTCATCATTGAAAATTGTTCCTGGGTGATATGCTTTGCAGCAAGCTCACTAGTGAGGAACATTTTTTGAGAGGCAGTTACAGCCTTCTCTTTCTCCAAATCGTCCTGGCGTAATTTTTCAACAGCAGATACCTTTTGCTTTTCTAGGGAGACTTCAGTATCGATCAGTTTAGACTTTGCATCTACGATTTGCTTTTGGTAATCAGATTTTTTAGCTGACTTTGTAGCACTTGCTTTGAATTGCTCGAGTAACTTGATCCGTTTATTATAGTAATCCTGATCCGACTTCAGAATGGCCAGATTTATATCTTCTTCCGCTTGTTGCTTTTCTCTTCCGACTAACCGGATCTGATTTATTTCCGCCTCATGATTTGACTCCTGATTCTTGAGTGCGACAGCATTTGGATCCGATTTATCTTTTTCTTGAGGAGTTGTTGGGAAACGCTTATCATAGATTTCCTGTGCTATTTCTCGGTATTGATCCGCTGCATTTTTCTCATCCTTCAACCACGCCGACAACATAGACTTATTCATGTTGTTGAATCGTTTCTGCGCTTCTGTAGCGTCATCTTGAGCCTTTATTCGATTCTTAACGATTTTGTCTATGCCATCACCTGAAATTTTATCAAGTTGAGCAGTAATGCCGGTCAGTTCTTCTCTAAGTTCAGCAATCCTCTCCGCATTAGCAGCTAGCTCCGCATCACTCATATCACGCATTCCCTGGTCTTTTGTATTGCCATATCCCGTACCACCGGCCCAAACTTTGCCTCTTTTATTTTGCGATATCAAAGATTCCATTTCAGCTTTCGCCTCTTCCTTCTTTGCTCTAAGACTCTTAATTTCCTCCCGATGAACAAAATTCAATCGAGCTTTCTCTGCAGCAAGATAATCATACACCTTTTGAGTATTGAGAGAAATAACGTTACCATATTGATCCCATTCAGAAACAGCAGAAGGAACAATATTGGAAATGCGCTCAATTAAAGAATTCAGTTCCTTCTGTTCTTCAGCATTACGGCTAACCTTACCTGCAAGTTCATCATATCGAGTTGCCATACCCGGAAGCTGTCTTTCCAAATTGACCACCTTTTCCATTTGATCCTCAAAAGTATCCGATAAAGGTTCCATGACCTTTGTTATATCTGAAACAAAATCAGCAGCCCAGGATAGCCCCTTCTTAAAAAAACGTTCCATGCGCTTACCTATTTTATTCCATAGGTTGTCTAAAGTATCTTTAAAATTAGACTCCAGTCCCTCAAGTTCTTTCATTTGAACAGCCATCGATCCGGAAATGCCATCCAATTTTCCTAAACTTAGCAGATAACTCTTTATTGCTTCTTCAGTGTTCTGCACTTCAGTAGTAACCCCTCGGAAAGTGTACTTCACAGTATTCCCGCTCTTGCTTGCCTTGATACCAAATTCTTTCAAACGCTCATTTTCTCCAGTCATAGCGTCCAGTATGGCTTCGATAAGCTGATCCACACTTTTACCCTGTGAGGCTGCCAAGTCACCCATATTGGTCAATTCTGAAGTAGTAGGCTTAATACCCCTATTAATGAGTTTGATATAAGCTTCCGTCCATTCCTGTAGAGAACCCGGCGTATCTGCAGCTAATTGCTGTAGCATCTTCATTGCTGCAGCAGCTTTCTCCTGCGACTGCAAAGTATTCCGGAGCACGGCTTCATACTTGGCAAACTCTTTCCGGGTTGAGTATGCATTTTGAGCTATATCTTTTAAATACCCTGCCAACTTCACTGTAATAAATGCCACTGCAATGGCTTTTAGCTTTCCCATCGCAGATTCCATCGTCCCGAATTCAGCTTTGATATTCTTACCGGATCCTTTCAAATCTGTTATCCGATTACGTACCTCACCTAGCCTCTTACTAAGTTTTGCATATTCTTCCGGATCCGCAGATTCTGACATATCATCAAGCGTAGCAGCTAACTCCTTAGCCACCTTCTTTAGTTGCCGTCCGGTCATGGCATTGACATCCAGTGACCTGGTTAATGCTCCAATTTTCTTATTATTATCAGTTATCTGCTTAGAAAGCGATTTGGCTTCTTTGTCCAGGTTCTGATACTCCTTAGTATTCTTTTTGCCTTGCGCTTCAAGTTCGATCATCGCAGTGCGACGTGCTTTTTCTTCTTTATTGAGCAGCTTTGTAACCTTAGTCAGTTCATGAATATCCCGCTGGGCCTGACTAGATTCAGCAGATACAATATACTTGATTTCGTCTTCCGACAAATGCTTCTTTCCCATATTACCAGTTTTGAGATTGTTCGTAGATTAATGCTTGCTCTAATTGCTCACGAATCTTATTTCTGATAGCTTCATTGTAGCCATAACGCAATTCTGGAAAAGTCTCATGATAAAGCACTCCCCATACCGTTCGATTATACAAAGCCAGGTTGCTCCGGATATGGCGTGAGATTCGGTCGTTTCCCCGTCGATATCGAATATCAAGATAACGGAGATACGGAAAAATACGAATAAAGTATTCTTGTTTACCTTCGGACTCCTGGATAGTGAACGGTCTACGCTGCAGGTTTGACAACAGTCGGCCTGAACGGGTATTCAGGTAAGTACGGACGACATTCTCTTGAGTCTGATAAATGAGATTGATACCTTGAGAAATTGTATCATGCACAAATCGCTGTTTGACTAAATCTTCTGAAATCATATTCGCTGTTATTTTTAGCGAATGTACTAAGGGAAAGAAGGAAGGTAAAGGACAAAAAAAATCCGGAGAGGAACGCCTTCACTCTCCGGAACTTGATTATTTATTATTCTTTAGTTCAAGCATCCACCGAAAATCACATCCCGATGCTCCGGGACGGTTTTGGAACTTGAAGCCAGCGTCCGTCATAGCTTTAAATATATCATCTTTCGATATTTCGGCCGCCGGATCCAGTTTTTTTATAGATTGATAAACTTCATCGGTTGTAAACCAGTGTGTTGTATGCCGGGCGTCCCACGCTGGCTTAAAAGTAGCCTGCAGAGCAGCAATATAAACACTAACATTCGTAACGTTTGCTTCTTGGTCTTTCATGCTATTTTTCCTTTCTTTATTACTTTCCCATCTTTTATCACCGAGAAGGGAGGGATTTTAATACTTTCCTCGAGCATCATCGCTTGAGACAATATGACTTCTGATTGCATACGCAGAAGTTTAAGCACCTCATCCGAGACAAATACAGTTTTTCCTTTCTCGCTCATATCCCACCTCCTATCTTCTTTGCATTTAAATCAGAAACACCTTCACTGAAAGAATAATGTCCCCGGACTGGGGAAAACGAAACAAAACAAATCGGTTGAGAATCATCATGCTCAACTTGAACACTAAACCGCCCACCATGAGCATCCATTGGTGCACCGATGAAAGTGATAACTTTTGTTTTAGGAAACTTTTTATTTAGTTCTTCCACCTTCGTTTCAAAAGAACACTTCAGAGAATCAAGTGAACATTCATCAACAATAAGCAGACGATCAAAGGAAGATGCGAATTCGCACATCTCCTGCCCCTTCTTATTCACATTAGAATAAGTTTGAACATGATGAATAAAGAACATCATGATTGACCTCCTTTCAGCGTTGATATCGTAATATACTCCCCTGGGGAAAGTTCAATAGAGGTAGTATTACCGGAATAAGAAACTAAATAAGATTCACTGTTTTCTGCAAGCAGACTAGCAAGTCCTTTAAAATAATCCTGCAACTTACTAACCGGCACTAAGGTCGGTCTTTTTTTCTTTTTCATAATGATGTGAGTTTTAGCATTTAGGCAAGTTTTCTTGAAAACAAGAACGGCTGCCATTTCCCGGTTCGCTAAAACTCACATCATTAGTCCGCCTAAGCGTTTAATAAATGTTGGGAAAGAAGGCAGCCGCCATATCTTTATATTTTCGTACATCATATTCTTGCATTCAAGAACACGATAGGTATGGGCATAAAAAAAGCCCACTGTTTCGCATGAGCATTATCCGTTGCTTTCGGCATCGACTAACGATGATGTAAGTTTTAGCTTTTGCAAATATGAGAATTTAATTTGAAAATGCAAAAGAAAAAGTGAACTAATAAATATCATCTCCAATTTCTCGTTTCTTTTTAGCAGGCTTCTCCTTGGAAGCTTTATCCTTTACTTGCTCACTCTCATGATCTCCCTTTATGTAAATGCCAGAATTGGCATTCTCATCTCCCCGAAGTTCCTTGCTCAATAGATAGTGATATACATTGTTCTTTGACATTGTTGAACTTTCAGTGATTACATAGGCCTGTTCAAACTTCCATCCGAATCGCGCCATGTAGTTCAAAGCGTCAACCATAGAATTGAACTTGATTTCCTTACCATCCGCATCTACCAAAAAATTATCAGAATGCTTCGACCAGTACTTTTGTTCCTGACCAAAATCAATCTCAATCTTTACTTTCGTACCGGTTAGATTACTTGTCCCCACTATTTCGCAATAAGTACGGATTGGATTCCAAGGATCCTGTGAGTAACCGTTCAACGCTGCCAAC
This sequence comes from Bacteroides sp. OM05-10AA, assembly GCF_003439055.1. Taxonomy (NCBI): domain Bacteria; kingdom Pseudomonadati; phylum Bacteroidota; class Bacteroidia; order Bacteroidales; family Bacteroidaceae; genus Bacteroides; species Bacteroides sp. OM05-10AA. The sequence continues at coordinate 27,910 of NZ_QSUR01000050.1, read as the reverse complement.
ATAAGCAGCATGATAAAAACTACCTTTTTCATCTTGTGTGTTTTTTAAGTTATCCTACAAAGGTAAGATTTAAGAAATAAGGAAACAAAAAAGCGGAGCTTTTTACTCCGCTAATATTTGCAATATTCTCCTTGACATAGATTCTTTCTATATTTAAGAAGAAGGAGAGTAGTCAAAATAAATTGGACTATGCTCTTTTATTATATCATCCGGCAGACCTTTAATAGTTATAAATCTTTGATCAATTGCAAATAATTGAGAAAGAGTCTTTTTTAAGTGACCTATATTCACAAAGCAAGGCAAAGCGAGTCTAAAGCCTTTATAATCAGACTTCTTCCCATCTATCTCAAGCCGATTCACAACAAAACAATCACTGAATCCAACATCATCAACTTTACCAGAAAGAGAAACAATCACTTCTTTATCATACAATGGTGGATAACATATATATGCATCTAATAAAGGCTTTAATCTCTTATTGATAAATTCCAATGAATCAGAATATTCCTCTTGTTCTAAACAAGATTCTAAAGATCTCAAATAATCTCCTCTGCACCCATCCTTTCTATATTCATTATCATGATTAAAATAAACTTCATATAAAGCACCGTCTAAAAACGATTTTCTTAAAATATGCTGCTCTATGTTAGACAAAAAGGAAGGTAAGGTATCAATCAAAGAAATAGCTTTAAAAGCATTACCGCATGCTGATTGATACACATTTCTACCAAGAACAAAAAATGAGTTTCTAACTCTTTCCGTAATCTCAAAATCGTTCACAGATATACTATATAATTTTTCTACAGCAAAATTTTGGGTAGGCCAATTATGTGACCGCAAATCACTAATAATGGCATGTAGCTTATTCCCTTCATCTAACGTAAACTTTTTATCCGCCAATGCCTCTTGTGAATAATCATCAAACATTTCTCGTTTTGTAGTTATCTCCTGTTCTATTGCCACGGTTCCTGTTTCTATTTGAGAAATTGAAGATGTCGTGTCCATATTTTCCTCATGTGGAATTTCGCTTGAATCAACAAGCTCGGAAGTTTCTTCTAGAGAGTCCAGTTCACAATTGCCCTTATCAGCTGTTTGCGAAACAAAATATGGATCTATTTGTACCGAAACAGACAAATTTCTATACTGTGAGGAAGAACTTTTAGACAACACTCCAACTAACTGCTGAAAATTTATTATATAAAAAGTCTCTGTACCTACCACAGAGCGAAATTCATCAACAAGACGTTCATCTGCTATTTTTATTTTATTTTGAGAATTTGATTTAACAATTCCATTTTCCTTTATTTGTTTAGGGGCATAAACAAAATCTTTCTTCATGTCTCTTGTGACTAATACCACTTTCTTTATCTCCTGCTCTTTGCTATATTGTAGAATTTCTTGCCATAAGAGTAAATCCCCTGCTGAATTATATTCTTTATTACTATCTTTAAATCCAGGAGGATATTTATGTTCATAACGAAAAGAATAATACATTCCAAAATTCTCCAACAGATTAACAATTTTACTATCTAAAGCTATAGCTTGAAATTTTTCTACCATTTCCTGATGAACTTTTAGCTTCACTTTCTGTATCTCATTGCTGCCTAATGCATTAGATATAACACGTAAATTAGTTGTTATAGTTTCAAGCTCTGTAAACAACACTTCTTTGTTATCCCGGTATTTGGGATTAACTAAAAGGCATTCATCCACATACATCTTCAAAAAGTTCGTAATTTCTTCTAATGTTTTCGGAAGTGAAGACAACTTAGCCAACTCACCTAAATAATCTGAGGTTTTTTCTGTTAAAAAGCGATTTGAATATTCATGAATAGCCCAATTGGGAACATGGGCCCTAGTACCTAAAGAATTTAACCAATAATAAAACTCATTTCTTGCTGCAGAATTAAGCCTATACATTTGAGATATAATATTAGTGTCAAAAAATAAATGGCAATCATTTTTTGACATCAATTTAGTTAATTGAGAATAATATTCATCTACATCGATTAGTAACTGTGGGAATCTCATAATATTTTAAATTAAAGTTATATTTTAATATGTTTCAATGTTGTATATTTGAACAATGGAGAGAGCAGATAGTATGACCGTTTAATTCCATAAGGAGGTCTTAGATTCTCAAAAAAATGATAGTTATCCAATATTGCAAAATAGCCCTCATTTCCATTATTAACAATGTAATGGATTACATTAAACAACATAGTCAATAGTTCTTCATCACTCATTTGGGCTTGTATAATACCAATATACTTTTTCTTTTCAGAATCTGATAATAAACTACCTTCCACATGACAGACTAAATGATATAGATTTCTAAAATAATGCATTATATCATATTCCTCGCGAGAAACAATCATTGTTTTTTCTCCCGTAACAACTCCCCCCATTTTAAAACTGGTAACATCAGCATATATATTACAGATTCTCTCTCGTGCTTTAGCTGTTTCAAGTACATCATTCAAATCATTCAAGTCCGATTCATGCTCCTGTATTTTCTTCTTTATATATCCAAATACACTATGGCATTCATATTCATTATCTAAGCTATCTCTGTATTTTATAGTATTATTAATACACTCCGAATGTATTTCTCGTTGGACACTAAGCAAATTAAAAAAGGTAGAATCGAACTGTATTCTATATGTGCTCATCAATTGTTCATTATTAGCCTTTGCTTGCTCTTGATATGCCCTTGATTGCTCTTTATATGTATTATAAATGAGAAGTACAGATATAAAAGAAAACAGTGCCCCTAAACACATTGAATAATTTCCCCAATCAGTAATAGAAGAAGAAAAACCTTGAGGAGTAAATAAAACAAGAAAAACAACAAACGACCCCGAAACAATAATAAAAAATAGAACTATAAATCTATATATAAATCGTTCATCCAACAATACTTCAAATAGCCTATCCAGTTTTTCAAAAAGCCAACAGCGTTTATTCATAATCGTATTTATTTTATGTTGCTATTTCTACGTTATTTTTTAGCCATACTCTTCTATTATACACAACAATCAACTCCTCATGTCGTGTGCCAACCGGAACCACTAAGAATCCAATTTTACAGATTACACGATATGAGGAGTTGAACATGTGGTTTTCACTTGGCAGCAACAAAGATAGTCAAGAAAAACGAAATCTCCTAGAAATATATTCTTTTTTATTAAGCTAATACAATAGCTGCATTATTCAATTTATCAGCAACATCTTTCAACGCATCAGATAAAATTTTCAATTCCTTTTCTGTAAAAGTTGCTACTTTCCCATGCACCTCATTTCCATTAATGCGTTGATGCAACCAAGAAGCTGATTTATCAAAATATTGCTTGGCAAATTCAGAGACAGAGATGAATGGAAGTACTTCAGATAAAATCTTTCGCACTTCAATCTGTCTTTTCATCTTTTTAGCGTCTTCAACCACTTGGTGAATCCGAGCAAAATCTTCATCAATAGCCGCTTGCAATTCCTTTTGGTCTTCCGGTCGTAACGAATCAAAGAAACGATCCATCTCTTGTTCCGCTTTTTCACGATCATCACCTTTAGCCTGGAGGCATGCTGCTTTTAATCTGAAAAAATCTTCTTTTACTCCCATCTTACATAAATTTTAAATAAAACAAAATAATGAAGAAGATGAGTTCCCTACCCCGTCGAATAGGGAACTCTTTTCTACCGAGCAGATAACCTTTGTATCTCAAGCTTGAGATATTCAATTTCTGCATCGAGTACCGCTTTTCTATAACCGTGCCCAATGAGACGGTTATAATTTCGGAGGTAGTAGTTAAGATTTTCAATTAACTCATCTACCCGCGCTTTTAGCGCTTCTTCATCAGTCATTCAAAGAGCTCTTTTGTTTGACACGACAAAGATAAAGAAATTGTTATCATAAACAAAGTTCTCGATAATAATTTCTTTATCAAATTAGTTATTTAACAGTTATATATCCAAAAGCCATTAAATCTTCAATAAAATTATCCGGAGAATCGGCACGAATAACATTTCCTGTTTGGTCGTGATATCGGTCAGCAAAGTTGAACATATATTCCTGATCCGTACATTCGGAATCAAAACGGCTGCCTACACGAAGTTTAGTTACAAAATCTGCAGCGCAGGTGGCGGTTATTGTTCCGCCATCCTGCAATAAGTAATTTCTATTATTCATTATCTACTAAGTTTTTTCGTTCTAAGTTTAAAATATATTTTTTGATCATCCGTCAAGAAAGGCAGGTTTTGGAGCGTTGTTCCTGTTTCAACTTTCGCCTGTTGTGCAAAGGTAATCATTCGGCCTAAGAAAAGAACCCAATTTTTCATCTTTGTGAAGTTCGTAGAACCACTGTGTTGGCGAAATTCTATTGTCCGGTGGCGGGCGTAAGCTTCAAGGTTCACTTTGTGATAGCGGTCATTTCTAAAAGCTGCCCGAAGATCGTCAAGCGTGTTTGCCTGCAGTATTTTTCTTTCAGATATTCTGCCTAAGCTTTTGCAGTACTCGTTATCTCTGCGGCCAACCGGCATGAAAGCGTTTATTGTATCCTCTATATTTTTGTAACTAAGTGCTAAGTTTTTCCAAGTATTTATGTTGAAATCCGCTGCATCCATGTGGACGTGTAATCCGCAAGAATCATTTACTTTCACGTTGCAAAGGTCAAGTACCCAACATACTTTCTCAAGCTCTCTCAATCCGCTTTCCCCTTCCAATATTGGGCTTACCAATTCAAAAGTATTGTTTCCGTAAAGGCTTCCGTCTGTTACCAGTTTCCAGCGTGAACTTGTTGTGTGGTTATATCCTTCAACCGCTACGTTTATTCCGGCTTCCTGAAGTTCGTGAGCAAGACGTTCGCGAGTGCAGTTGTATGCTTCGATCTCAATTCCGAAGCGGCGGTTAAAAGTGTAGTCCACTTCAGGTAAAGAAGCGGTTGTGCTGGTTGCAGGAGCAAAGGTTCCAGCCTCAAGCATCTTTTTATATACGTTTTGTACAAAACCGTAATTTCCGTTTGTTACAAGGTCTGCAACCTGGCGGCGGGTTAATCCTAAAAGAAGCAATTGTTGTATCTTGCTAGTCTTTGTTATTCTCTGGTTTAAAATGTTGGTAATTTGCTCGTTCATAATGCTTTATCCTTTATTTTTGTACTTCAAAGATAACACAATAAGCCCGAATAACATAGTAATAACTCGTTTATTATCAGCAAATTAGCTTTGTTTAGCTTGAGCTAAAATAGGATACAAAAAGGTCTGGAATATGATTATTCCAGACCTAATTATAATTTAATTTATTAGTTAGAAAACAGATATACTATCTCCGTTATCCATCAGCATTGTATTACCGTAAATACATACAACTTTTGAAGTACATACAGTCCATTCGTAACCATCGCAAGTATATATTTTCTTCTGGTAAGTAACTTTTTGTCCTTTTTTGTAATTCTTCTTTTCAAACATGGCTTATTATCTTTTTATTATTGTACAGCTAAGATAACACAAATACCTTGAACAACGTAGCAATAAGCAGATTATTATCAACCACTTAGCTTTGTTTAGCTTGAGCTAAAAAAGGATTAAAGTAATATGAAAAGTTCAACTAATTACAGCACTATACAAAGAAAAAAAAGTAGCTCATTCGGCTACCTCTTCTATTTTCATTCTAAATTCTCGTAATTGCCCGATAGTAGGATGAAAAGTCGGATTTTCCCAATTTCTGGAAATCACCGCAATCATTGATTCAAGATATTTCCCGCAATCTAAAATTGCAGTACTCTTATTAACTTGATAGCGTCCAGACGGGTAGGATTTATTTTTGAGCGTTTCTTTCGCCCATGTTAACAACTCTTGAACGGAGTCATGATCGTAGTTATTTTCCATTTATTTGAGTTTTAAAGTTTATATATAAAAAAGCCTCGACTACACTTAGCCGGGGCAAAATCCGCCGTCGCGGATTGAAATTGATGATTTCGAAAACAAAGGTACTGCTTATTTTTTCAATCGTGCTATGATTGCTAGTATAATTACGATAATACAGATAATAACAGTGTCTTTATGTAAATCCCACCATGAAAGTTCTACAATCTTATCCTTTTGGCTCAATATAACATCGACCTTATTACTAAGAGTATCCAATTGACTGGAGAAGTGCTGCATGGTAATAGATAGTGTTTCATCAATTTCACTCCTTTCCTGTTCTAGCTTAGAAGCCTTGGTTGTACTTTCTTTGACTACGTGCTGCTTACCGGTTGAATCCGGTGCTGAAAGATAGACAGTCGTATTCTCAATCTTCAGATCACTTAACCGGTCATTCACAATCTTCGTTTGCTTATTTAAGCCTATACGTAACTCTTCCATTACCTTCCGTAGATATTGAAAGTCTCCGGAGTAATCCACCTGCTTATGCGTCTCAATATTGCGAGAAGACTTGCAGGAAAACAAACATAATGCTGACATCAGCAATATGATAATGTAGATTAATCGCTTCATGGCCGGATAACTGTATTACGCAAGAAATTAGAAAATTCACTCCTGACATCAAAGCAGGGACAAGCCTTAATGTATTCTCCAGGCTCTACCTCACCACTTCCATCCAAGTCCGGTGAAGTATCGCGATGGCCGAGAACTTCAATAATCGAGTACTCCTTACAGAGCTTTGCCACCAACTCACGCAAACTAGCTCTTTGAGCGGGCGTCCGTGTATCAGCAGGTTTCCCGTTTGTATCCAGTCCGCCAATATAACACACACCAACGGAATGTTTATTATACGATGTAGTAGAAAAGCCCTTCGTGTTGCAATGCGCACCGTCAATAGAAAGCGGGCGCCCATTCTCTACCATTCCATCCAGGTCAATGACGAAGTTATAACCGATCTGGCTGAATCCCCTTTGTTTGTGCATCCGGTCAATATCCTTTGCACGTAAATCCTGCCCAGCATGCGTTGCCGAGCAATGAATGATAATAGCATCAATTTCCTTCATTTCGTTTTATCCTTTTTAAAATTAATAATCACTTGGCGGCTGTCTTTTAATACAGCCCCTTACATCACACTTCTTTAATTCAGCTTCTTTGAGCCGGAGTTCCAGTTCATGTTTTTCCCGTATCAATTCAAGCTGGTCGGAGCGTAGCTTGTTATTTTCAGAATACAAGAAATCGACTTTGGTATCCCTTACACCCATTCTCTTCTCTTGATTGTCAATCTGTGCTGATTGAGCAGTGATTATACTCAAAAGGTTCTGTATCTCCATGCCATCGGCAGAAGCATCCTCCTTCCGGGCATTCGTCTTTCGATTCACCCAAAAGGTAACAAACCAAGTTATCGTAGAAGTACCTCCTACAGCCCCCAACACCGCCAACCACTCATTTAAACTCATTTTCCCTTCTCTATCTAAAGATTAATATTACTTTTAATCGCACTTCATCTTATCAATATTTACAGATTTTATACATTACGATTAATCAAACGCTTTATATCAAATAAATCGCTTCCTTCCCTTTCGAACATCATCGTCCAGCCAATAGAGGCAAATTCTTTTGCCACAAATGGGCGAATCTGGCATGATCCGGACAACTCTTTTAGCCAGGGAGTACTTCTCTGATCAGAGGTCATCGCAACTCGTAGCTGTTGCAGCATGGCGAGTGTACGCTTTGATTGTATCGCTTCCTCTATCAAGTCCATTTCGGCAGATTTTGCAGCGATGGTAACGGCCATTTGCACTTCATCCTGAATACTATTCTTCTGATCACGTTTAGACATAATATCACCAATCTCCACAAACAAATAGGTTCCGGAGAGAATACGATCAACATTCTGTTTGACCGAATCGAAACTCTGCCCAAAAATATAGTAGTCTAATCCCTGGATCCGGGAAGAGTTAGACAAACTTTTAATTTCCTCCTGTATTGCGACGTATTCAGGAAGTTCACTTCGTCCTTTTGAAAAGAGCTCAATCACCTTACTATGATTCGGGAATTGAGCGTAATATTTGAGAATCTCAAAAATCATATTATCTGTTTTATTAATGAAATTGGTAACCCCGTATTTTTAGCGATATCCACAACGGGTATTTCTGCAAAATTCATGCTCCGTACCGTTTCTATCAATTTCTTACGTAAAATCGTAAGGTACTTGATTATATTCATTTGCTCAATCGCTGAAATATCCCCTAGTCCATCATTACTCAAATTATAAAGCGATTCAAGTGCACCAGTCGTTATAAGACTTTTCTTTTCGCTCTCACCTGCAATCAGGATCCGAAATTGTGTAGTCGTAAACAGATAGTTGACAAATGATGAAAAATTGAATGCAATACTCTGCAATGTTGCATCAGGTAACTTTTCAAATGATTTAGCCAAGGAATGTGCAGACTCCGAATCATAAAGTCCTGGGTGGTATAAAATAGCAGCAAGTAACGGCAACATCTTTTGATCACATCCGAGCAGCGAACGAGCCTCTATGAATTGTAGAGCTGTTAGAGAACAAGTCAGTTGACTAAAACTAGTATCAATAGTATATCCGGAAAACAGTTGTCCCTGAATAGAGACATACGGAATCAATTGTGCACAAAAGCAACCATTTAACACGAACTTATAATCCAACTTTGAAAGATAACGTGCAATTGATATATTCAGCCTCTCCGGAGGTGTTTTCTTGGCTTTTACATAGTCTTCCTTAGATAGTTCCTGAAGAGCTGCATCCTGATCCGGATATGATATTCGAAAAATAAAATCAACTTGCTCTCCCAACCAGGCAAGATTAGACAGCGTATCTTCCTCCTTAGTCCGGACCAAGTTCCTCGGGCTCCAGCCCATTGCACGACAGATATGTTTAACCTGAAGCATAGCCGGTGAAAGTTCGCCTTTTGTGACTAGATCCATATCGGCCATGATACCCTCAAATAGTCCCGGAGTAAGTTCCTCCCAAGCATTGGGGATCGCAAATTTATTCTGATGTACATAAAACTCGATCATGGCATTAATTGTATTTTATCTTCAGGTTGATTAAAGAAAGTTTCTGTCTCAATATCGCTACTCTGTGGATCTGACAACAACAAGTCGATATCTTTAATCAAACTGTTCGCCTGATCTTGTAATTGGGCAGATAAAATAAGCAATCTCTCCTGTTCATCCTTTCCAGATCTACTCGCTTTTGAATCATCAAAAAGATTCCGGATAGTGGATGGGAACTCTAATATATCAAACCTGGTTAAAGCAACTGCTACCACTTTCTTTGCAAGTGCTCGATTAATCAATGATAAAACAGACGGCTTCTCATTTGCACGCTCAAGGTAACCAGTAAAATTCTCCTCCAGGACTTCAACCTGGATTGGGATACAGCGAAAGAAAAACAGATACGATAAATCAATGCAGTATAACAGGTCGAATTCTTCGGTTGTCTTTATCTGCAGTTTATCAAGCATTTTATAATACCTGGTATCTTCCCATCCCATATTTTCAGACTGATTGAGAAGTGCAATGAGAGAATCCATTGCATTATAATAATTCTCATAATAAGCTCTTCTTATAGCTTCCTGCTCGTACTTGTAGATATCAATAGCCGCTTTTCGTTTGCGAAGAACATCGAAAATCGTATCATTTGCCATGATGAGGTTAGCCAATGCTGTCCGAAGATAATCGTACATTTCGCTCTTCCCCTGTTCTATGATTTTTTCATATACAGGAACACTCACAATGTTTGCAATCCGTTTATAAGCAGTAACAGCATGGCTATTAAGCAATGCAAAGTTTGTATTTGCATCGATACCAGGAACAAACTCTGCAAATCCGGAAATGTCAGTAAATAAGTCTTTCAGTTTCATGATTGCTGTTTATTTAGTCGTTCATTAGGAGTTACTTCTTCTTGTCGGCTAGGCGTCTCACGATAAAAGCCAAAGCGGAATCCTTGTTTATATAGTTCCGGAAAGTTGATCTGAATAGCCATATTAAAGGGCTCTGAACAGATTTCATCATCCGGTGTAAGAGACATCAAGTAAATCAAATAATTGTAATATACATCCGCTCCGGATTTTGATATGACACCATCTTTAGAAACGCTCGAGATAGAAGAATCCAATCCAACCGATGACAAAAGAACTTCATCTGCACGCTTATCATAGGTAATAAGAGCATCAATATACTCTTTATATTTCAGGTCTAAGACCTCAAATTTCCAACGTTCTTCCTCGCTGGCCCCTGATTTAAAGCTGATAGTAGCATAAGCTTTTCCCTGATTATCTGCCCCAGAAAGATACTCACTAATATTGCGTAGTTCCTGCTTGAGGTATTTAAGAAAATACGATTCTTTATAGGTTGTTCCGATTTCAATCCCATTATAGGTCAGAAGAGGTTCGTTCTTTCTTTTTCGCTCCATATTCTCATTACATATTTTTGTAATTTGTGCACGCTTTGATTCAACCCACGCATTCGGGATAATGATATGAATCTTAGCGGCCAACGAATTTTTTAAGAAAGAGTTTATGTAATAAGCAGTATCATTTGAGCCTTTGATATAGGCTTTTGTCCCTTCATGAGTTTCATTTACGCCATAAAATTCACTAACCGATTTCTCGCGATGGTGAGATATTGCCGCCCATTTGATATTCCGAATGTCATTAATCACCAGGCGAGGATAAAACAAATATTTAGAAATGCCATAACTCCATCGCCCAACTGCAATATGAGTGAAGTCCTTATAATTGACCAACTCTGTAACAACATCTTTTTTCTGTGTTGCCAACCGGCATCGTCTGTTCTCCATCAACTCAAGACCAGCTACCGGCCGTTGTTCTCCGACACGGTTACCAAGTGTCATGCGCCATTTTACAAAGTAGTCACGAAAGTAATAGTAGTTCTTGATATTTCCCTTAGCTACTTCTTTGTAATCAGACTCCAGACCACGGTCTTTCCAGGATTCAAGCCAGGCTGTTATCTCCGGACAATCCACCCACTCCTTAACGAACTTTCCGTCTTTTATGCTTTTGACGTATATAGCCGGGCCAAGCCCATAAAGCATATTAACCTGTTTGGTTATCAATCGAGGCAATAAACGGTTCTTCTTGATATCGTTCTCTACCTCTTCACACTTCATGTTATTAGCTCCACGTGCACACACATTAAACCCACCAATTGACTGCCAATTGTAGTCTGCAGGAAGAATTGTATTTGAATTAACGAAGCTCGGATCCTTCAGCCCTGCCGTGGGATTCGTACCTAATTGAAAGGAAATGACACTACCACTCTCTGCATAGTAACCATAATTTCCCAACATCTCTACACTATCACTCATAACCAGTCTATTTTATGCAATTTATATCCATCTTGAGGAAACCCCATGTAGCGAATAAGTATGCGATAGCACATTTTGGGATCACCGTTCCCATCATTAAAGAGAAAGAAGTTCTCACCATCAATACTGAACCGTTCTTCAGGAAGTTGCGTTCGGAATGTGCACCCCTCCCTCACTGCCAACCTTTCGGAAGCCTCTCCTTTCTGCTTAGAGTAAGGGAAGAAAGCAATGGTGAAGCACCCATCCGGCAACTTTGAGATCTCCTTAGCCCATTGCAGTGCATTTATGCCTGTCATCGTCGTTTCCATGCTCGAAATTACCGTTTTTACCCCCCTCTCGAAAGGACGAGCCGAGGGCACTGTCATATTTCCGGACAAATGCCTTTTTTTGCACCTCAAACCGCTTTTTCAGCGGGGCGTGGAGAATTTCGTCTTACATTTTTTCGTTTTTTTGTTTTCAAAACGTCTTTAGCCTGTAAACCTGTATTTTACATATAAAAACGATGTCAAAAGCATTATATTATATAAGATTTACGGATAACGATATTACTCTAGCATGTACATTATATCCCTATATTTTCGGGCAAATCATCCGGTATATTACTTAATTCACCTTGTATTCTATCACCGTATAGCCCGAAAAGTAGGTAAATTAGTGCAGAAGGAAGCTGTGTTGTAAGTCCTGCCTGGTGTTTCAGTGGCACTTTAACTTCAGAAGATTTATCTAGTTCAATACGCCCATCCGTTTTCTTTAAAGGGGAAAGCGGAATGGCACTACAAAGGTTCGGGCATTCATTCTCATCTATCCGACATACGGGTAATGCATTACTTCGCTCACCAAACAAGAGCAATAAAAGCTTAAATTGCTGCCAGTGGTATATTGTAGATTGTCCTTCGTTCATAAGTTCAACTGTAAAGCCGTAACTTTCTAATTCTCTTTTCAAGATACGAGCATCAGACGTTATTTTTTCAAGGTCTTCACGACGTTTATTGGCTGCCCGGTCATGATAAAGCACAATGTGTTTATTAATCGCATCAGTTCCAAAATAATCAAATATTTGCTTTGCCAGCTCCGGCTGTTCTGCCGGATAATAACATGTAAATTCTTTCAGGACACGGAGTTCATGACCATAATCCCTTTCCTGGGCAGCCACAATACTGGAAAAGTGTCCGGGATCGTAACCAAGAAAGATCCGTTCACGTTTATCGTAATATTTTAGATACCTGGAAGTTAAAACAAAGTGTTCACGCAAATCAAGTTTTAAAATTGATTCATAGCGATAGCCATCGGAGAACTGGTGCTTGTCTTTCCGATAGTTTGCAAAGAATTTATTAACGACTTCCTTCTTGCGGATTGCACAAATAGAAGTCAAGAACTCATCGAGATCAAGTGATTCAAGCTGTGTGCGGAAAAATTTAGGCCCTAGTATATCCTTGTTCGCAAAAGAAGAAGCACGGATATAGTAGCTCGCATTTCTACGCATATCCGCAAGGCGTGGCTTCCAAGCTGCTACAACACGTTTTGCTTTCTCTGTTTCCAAACGAAGGGCTTCAATGATAACAGGATTCTTTTCCTCTCTCATCCGGATATTATTGCGGTATATTTTATATAGGGCTGCATGTAGATATAAAGAGGCTGATGCGATCTCATCAATAAGCTGCTGATTGACGTTATTTTCATACTCTTCGTACCAATTGTCTTCCCCTAAGTCCAAACGGGCAGTATCCGACACGCCGGTTATGCCTTGATAATAATGTGACATACGGATAGAAGCTGAAGAACCACGCAGAGACGGGAACAAACGAGTTTTTAACTTCTCTCCTTTATTGTGTTTCATTTCCTCCACGAAGGCATGCACTCCACTTCGACCGGCAACAGATTCAGGCTGATCAGAACTCACCATTTGCAGGTGATGGCCATCACGAAACAGAATGCTATGTTTTGGATAAGCAATCGGATATCGAGGCTTTCGGAAATGGGAAGGTATTTTCGTTTCCCCCACGATGTAATCAATACCATATTCGAGCATAGAACGCCGCCCATCGCCCACCGGCTTGGAAAAGTATGCCTGAATATTAGGCCACACGTTTGTCATTAGAGCCACGTATGTTTTATGGACTAAGAATGAAAGCTCTCCAGGCATATCATTTGCAACACGAATGATACGTGGTCCCATCACTCCTTCAGTTTTACCCGTAGCACGCCCGGCTTCTACAATGAGCACATTTGAGTCAACGACATTCGCCCTAATCTGCATCGCATTTTGATAGCATTCTTCAAACGATGCTGTCAAATCTAAAGTAGCAGCACCAGCACTAAGCGATTGCGATGATTGTGAATAAAGTTCTATACCCATATTATTCTCCCGTCTCTTCAGGTTCTATAATTTCTGCTTCCTGGATATCAGCATCACGTAACAAACGTTTTTTATCAGCCTTCTCAATAGGGAGCGAATCAATTAGGTTAATATAAAATCCCTCATTGTTCTTACGTGCAATCTCCTTGATTGATTTCTTCTGAAAGCCGAGATCTTCAGGAGTAAGATTCGGAGAAATAAGAAATACGATACCAAGATCACGATCCGCTTCGGCTATTTCCGAGGCTCTACGTCGACATTCCAAGGCCGCATTATAACATTTCTCCTGCGTCTTGTAATCTCCCCTTACAGCGCATAATTTCGCCAAATCCTCGTATTTGTCTGCATAATTAGACTCCCAAACCTTGATAGATACATTATTATCGATATTAAAGTAATTTATGGCAGCATAGATACGAGCTTTACAAGTCCGTTCATCGATATTAATCCGTTGAGAAGCATTAATCCTCTGCCGTAATAACTTGGCTGCACGAGTGATATTCCTCTCATATTCAAATATCTCTGCCGCCCATTGTAACTGCTTTAAAAATAGCCGAATTTCCTCCGGAATCCCAGAACAACTTCCAGTCGTCAGGAACTCTGAAATCAGATCCGGATGTATCTTATCAAGGTGGTCTAATTGTGTCATACTCCAAACAATTGTTTTCGTAGGTCTAATTCAACACGTAAATTCTTACGTTCTTCCAAAGTGTTAATCGCATCAATGTCTCCAGCTTCTGCCTTCTTCGCAAGTTCTGCATCAATATTATATTCTCCAAGAGCATGCCCATTATTATATGCATCATAATACACGTCTCCAGAGAGAGTAATTCGGACAATCAATGCTAACTTCTCCTTACCACGAAGGCCAAGCAGACTGCAGATGCGTTGTGGAGTGTACCCAAGTGCGCCAAACGTGCGCACTTGGGATACATATTCCTCACCGATTTGAGTAATCTGGTCTACATCAGAGGTAGGTGTCAGTTCATTTTTCATGCAATGAGTTTTAATGTTTCCTCAGTATTCATCAATTCCCCTCCACGGATAAGCCGAACAGGTTGCTCCGGAAACATAGCCCGGTAGCGAGATACAGTAGCAGAGACATAACGTGGATCTATCTCCATTGCACAGCAAATTCGGTCTGTTTGTTGGCATGCCAAGAGTGTAGAACCGGATCCGGAGAAGAAGTCCGCGACAATTTGCCCTGGTAAACTAGAATTGCATATAGGATAAGCCATTAGAGCAATAGGCTTCATAGTTGGATGAATGGCATTCCGTTGTGGTTTATCGAAGTTCCAAACAGTGGTCTGCTTGCGATCTGAATTCCAAAAGTGACCAGCACCTGGTTTCCACCCATAGAGACAAGGCTCATGTTGCCACTGATAGTCCTGACGGCCCATGACCATCGAGTTCTTTACCCACACGCAGCATTGTGATATTTTAAATCCCACCTTCCGGAGAGATGCCCGGAAGTTCTCGCCTTCACTATCGGCATGGAATACATAGTAAGCACCACCTGGCTTCAAGATTGAGAACATAACTGTAAATACCTGGCGAAGAAAGGTGGCAAACAGATCATTTTCCATCGAATCATTCTGGATAGTCAGTTCATCCTCCGTCGCTCCCTGATAGGCAACATTATACGGTGGATCTGTAACAAGCAAATCAGCGTATTGGCCATTCATTAGTGCAGACACATCCGTTTTAGACCGGCAATCCCCACACATCAAACGATTATTGCCAAGCAACCAAATATCCCCAGGCTGGGAAAAAACAGAACCAGGAGAATCTTCGTTTTCAGAAGGAATAGAGAAATCCACCACATCTTCCTGTACGTTTTCAGACTCATGTTCTTGTGCGAACAAAGGAGTTGCGATGGAATAATCTACAGCTTTGACCTCATAACCGAGGTTAAAACGCTCCATTGTGTCGCCATCAATATCGTACTTTTTAAAAAGTAAGGTATCAGGGTTCTTTGTTGCAAACTCCGAGTTATACGCTGCTATTTCTTCTACAGCCTCTTTTTTATCTGCAGCAAAGATTGGTTCGTAAGGTATTTCAGGTATTGTAAATCCTGATTTTCGCAATGCTAGTAATGCTTTGCGTCGCTGATGAGCATCAATGATCCACAGCTTTCCATTCGGATCCTTCCAGGCTTTAAATGCATACTTGAAACCACGGGTGATAATAAGCATCTGTAGTTTCGATAATTTATCAGGATCCGATTTCTTAAAATCCTCCTGAAGCTCTAAGAACGAATCCAGCGGGGCAGTCGGCAAACTACCCAAATTAAATACTTCTATTAGCTTTTCCATAATTACTTTGATTCTTCGAGAATTGATTTAAATAAGGCTTCCCGGTCACGAAACCGGCGAAGATGTTCTTTATCTTGCGCCCGTTTAGCTATACGTTCCGGACGCTTTAGAAAGGATTCGTATCTGCGAATATTATCGGAGCAATTCTTATACCGGCGAAGGAACTCCAATGGGTCAGACGCTCGTAAACGTTCTAGTTCAGCTCTTTCAGACCGATGAACGATAAGCGGATGTTTGTACCGAAATACTCCAGTGTCGTTGTACGTTTGCAGCTCGGAGAATGCCAGTAAGTTCCGAATTCGTAGTTCAGCCATGTCAACGACTGCACGACTGGTCGGTTTCTTATCTAGCAATTCATCGAGCTGCTTCATTTTTTTCCAAGTCTGCACACGATCATTGTACAGGATCGTGGCTATTTGGACATTTTCGTCTTCGAGGTTTTCCCAGTCAATTTGCGGGTACTCTTCGTGCTTTTGCTTTTTGGAGCTACCTTGATAGGTTCTTTTTTTTTCTCTTCCTCTAAGGCTTGTTCAGCCAGTTCCGCACGTTCTTCAGCTTCTGTTCTTGCATCCTGCTCCGCCTCGAGCTCTTCTTTCAGTTCCTGGTTCTCTTGTTCCAAGACTTCAACTTGTTCTGCAGCTTGAGGTGCACATTTTTCCGCCTCTTGCTCTTTCTGCTTACGCAGTTCCGTTTCAGCCTGCTTTTCGTAAATCTCGGCATCGATCTCAAATGGGTTCTTTTCTTCTTGCACTGAAGTTTCTACTTTTCCCTCTAAATTGCCAGATAACAGCTGTTGAGAAACAGTAGGTGCGTCTTCCGGAGTATCTCCTCCTGATTGTAATTCTGCTCCACTTGCTTCTTTGGCTTTTTCACTTTCACGACGATTTATCCGGATAGCATCCTTTGGCTTAAAGTCTAACAATGTATAAAGGATATCATCTGCATAGCGTTGTGGGTTACGAGCAAACATCTTAAGTTTAGGATGTGCCGGGGCAGATGTCCGAAGCAGACGCAAATCCACTTCGGCAGCCGCCGGATTACGTAACTCATTAAAGTATTTTGTTTTCTCTTTAAATCCGTACATAATTTATGCTGTTTGAATTCGACTTCCTGAAACTTCAATAAGAGTGGCTGGATCCAAAATTCGGAATGTAATGGAAGAGCCGGCTTTTGCTGTCCAGGTGACTCCATCTTCCAAAATAAATGTGGCACCATCTGCTATTGTCGCAGCCTTATCTGTGCCAGTACCGGTTAAAGTGATATGCCTGCCTTTATCATTATTCGTCAAGCCCGAAACCGTTTCGATCGCATAAGTTGCAGCTGTACCGTTCGGGATCTCATAGGAGTTGCTTGTTGATTTAACAGCCAAGTCTTTAGTTCCCGCTGTATGCACTTCCGCCGGAGCCTTAACAATATCACCAATATACTTGTAATACTGAGTCACAGAGGTACGTTCAAAAGTGAAGGTTATATAACGGCCATCTTTATCATTCTTCGCTTCATAAGACTTCAAGACCATCGGTCTATCATATTCCCCTAATATATACCATTGATCCTCTCCGATCTCCTTAAACAATATCACAAACTTACCTCCGGAATGTTCCTCTATAAAGTTTAAGAGCTGATCCCGCATGCCACCCATGATCGCGACAAACTGATTTGTTCCGCTTGTTGTAATATCACCTTTTTCCCCATTGCCGACATAGGTTGGAATGTCGTGCGCTTCAAAATACTTCATATATTCCCCCAGAAGCATTGGAAGAGTGGCGACCTCACGATTCGCGTTGGCCCTCGGAAATTTCACATCCGGATTGATTTGATGAACATCTATCAGATAAATCTTATAGGCAATATTAGATCCATGTGTGTTCTTGTCAGAAACATCTTCAACATTACCAATGGCCATCATAGAAGCAAGAGAAGTTCCTGTGAATCCTGTCATACAAAACATGGAATGATCAGGATCCAGGAACATACCAACAACAAAAACAATGGCAAAAAGAAGTGCAAGAGATAAAAAGAGTTTTACCTGCATTTTACATGCATATTGATTCCCTTTTTTATAAGGGTTACTGATTTTTTTAGCTTTCATAAAACATCAATTTTGTAGTTAAGAAAAAGGGTGGGCAGAACTCCCACCCCTGAAAACAAACACCTATTAAAAACTGAAATGACTATCTTACACCAGGAAGGTTCGGCTGCAATTCTACATTGACTGTACGTACACCACCAACACAGCGTTCCAGTTCTCGGAAATTCCCCTTACTATTTAGAAGAACAAGGATATAATCACCTTCCGCTTTCGGAGTATAAGCTTCAGTGATATCTCCGAATTTTCCAGTTTTGGAGATTGTGGAAGCATTAGTCTTGGAACCACATTCAATAAGATATCCGACGCCAGGTTTTGCATTTTTGATGTCAGTGATTACAGTTGCTTTTGTGTTTTCACCTGTAATTTGCCAAAAACCATCCTTTGCGTCAATTTCAGTAGCATCAACTGCAACATCAACGGAAGGCTTATTCATGAAAATTTGCTGCCATTCGAAATTATTTTGAACAAGTTCAGCACGTGTTTTGAAACGGCGTCCCAAGAATGCGGCAGCCGTACCTTCCTTCCAGGTAGACCAACATTTTACCATTTCCATGTCATCCTTTGCTTTAAAGGCCATCATCTCTCCTGGAATGTATTCCAAGAACTGCAAGTTGCCTGGAATATCAAGGAACATCAAGCAGCTTTGCCCTAAATAAGGCATCCATCGGATGTGAAGTTCGGTATCAGGAACAATATTCAGATAACTGTTAGGGCCAGTGAAATCAAGGTCTTTGCCGTACTTGGCCCGGCAACCTTCCTTCCACCAAGTTTGATGCAAGCTATTCAGATAAATAACATGCTGATCTAGATCCATATCTTCCGTACATTTTTCAATAATGTCAGCCACGAATTCCTTCACTGCATCCACCATAGTTTCCTTCGTATATGAGCGATAAGACTCATCGTCATGCAGCAAAATTTTATTTTCATGATAATACCGGAGCAATGTGTAGATAAGACCCGTAGAAGCATTCAAAAAATGAGATGGAACACCCTTTTCCGGAGTGGCATAAACACCACGAACACGACGTTTATTCTGTTCTACTTGTGCTGTTTCTAAGGTATTGACAATACAATACTCAATCAAAGACCATTTGATAGGATCAGAGCCTTCCTTATTGAGATAACCGATGTACATTCTTTCCAGTTTCTTCATTGGGCCGAATTTCATCTTAATCATAGCGTCATCAACATGCCCCATCTCGTTTTCGAGCTTCATGCCGCCTTTCCAAACTTCGCCTTCTTGCCAACCTTGAGAAACTTCATCGAAGAAAGTATTGAATACAAGGTCATGATCCTGCACGCCATATCTCACCGGGAAGAATTGAGTTAACTCACGTTTCTTCAGGACATGGGCGATTAATGCATCCTGACGACGAATTACGTATTGATCACCGACTTTGGCATCGTCAACTCCCGAAAGATCCGTTGAGAACTCACCTGCAGCAAGCTTTACCGGATCGAGTAGATGATTCTTATTCAAATATTCATAACGCCGAGCAAGAGATTTTGAGAAAACAGCCACTTCCTGAAAGAAAGCTTTCTCTTCACCATCCTCTATATTAGTAGAGGAATAATCAGGGTTTTCCGTAATCTTATTCCAACGTTTCGACATGTCAAACATAGGAGCTTCAATGCCAAACAAATGTTTTGCAGTAGTGCCGGGTCCATTAATTCTCATAGTTACAGGAGTTATTACCGCTGCAGATGGAGTATCGGCTGCAGTTTGATCAGACATTTGTCTCACTAAATTCTGTAATTCACCATTTTGCTTTACTACGCTCCTGGCTAACTCAATAACACCTTCCGGTGTAGCTTCAGGCTGATTAAGCGACTTTTCTTCCTTTTCAGCCGCATTATTAGCAACTGCGGGAGGAGTCACAACACCGGCCAAAAGCGATTGTAACTGATTCATTTCATCCTGCGACATTTGCTGTTGCTGCTGTGCCGAATCTGCCTCCATATCTTCACGAAGATTTGCCTGAAATTCTTTCTGATAACGAGTAGCAATTGCTACAATGTCTTCAGATGTTAATTGCTTAGCCGTTGCCTTATCTGATAGCTTCAGAAGTTGTAAGACATTTCCTAATTTTTCTCTAAAGTTCATAATTAATTGATTGTTAAATTAGACATACTGATTTATTTTATTTCGGAGGGAAATGCTATCCAAGTATTCCCGTCCACGCGAGTTTGCGTGGACGATGGCTTCAGGAAGGGTCATCATGGAATCAATTAACCCTTTATCAATCGAATGTTGAGTATCAAAAGTTTCACCTTGGAATACTGGATCATCTTCAGGGAAGTTGGCTAGTTTAGGACGAGATGATTTTACTTCGTTTAAAAATTGGACTGTAAGCGGATCCAACACATCCTCAACATACTGTTCCGGGTGACCAGAACGCAAATCTTCGAATTTCTTATTCTTGAGTGGGGATAGACTTGATTTCTCTTGGATAAGTTTAATGCCTAGTTTCTCATAATAAGCAGAAAAATCATAAAAGCTGATCATTGTACCAATGCATCCGATTTGATCGTTTTTCGTTAATGCATGTATGCCATTAGCACTATGACAAGCAATATAGTAACCGGCAGATGCGCAATATTGCTCCACTAAGACTTCTACGGGTTTCTTAAGCGAACGCATTGTTTCCGACAGCCGATCTAAATACCAGGCTTCACCGCCACCTGAATTAATGTGAAGGAAATGCACAGAAATTGAAGGATTGCTCTCTGCAGCAATCAAATCTTTCTCAAATTGTTTTGAGGAAAAATACCAGGATGAATTAGAAGTAATCGTACCAAATATCCGATGATAAGCAATAGAGCCTTCCGGTAGCTCCTCTGATGAGAAATCGTTGGTTAAACTTATGTCTTTAAGTTCTGCAGTACATGCTATTTCTTTTTTAAGTCTAGCAATAGCCTTATCCACCTGTTCTTTATAAGTCGGCGGATCCGATAGAAAGAAAAAAGATCCAGGCACGGGACTCTTTTGGTCCAGAAGCGGAAAACACTCCATCATGGCAGCAGCATAAGCTTCTGCCGTGATGAAGAGATTAGATGTAATAAGTAAGTTACGAAGAAATGTCCTATTCATTGTAGCGCATCTTTTCAGCGAAGGTAGTCCATGAAAATAAGGCTATGAAGGACCGTTTATGCAGCTGAAAATGGCGAATGAAGCATTTTACAAGAAATTTTCAAAGTTGCAGTGTTCAAATTTGCATATATGGATACTAAGGCCGGAATATCTTCTGTACCTATCATTATATCTTTTTCTGAAGAGTCACGCAGATAGATAATAGCAAACCTAGAAGTGGAAAATTCCCGAAGAGTATCCACATCCGGAGTTTCAATCGTAAGATCTTTGCTACAATCAAACAATTTACCTGATGCCGAGTCAGCAATAGTAGGAATAAAAGAAAATGGATCAGCAAGAAAATGATATTCTTTTTTCTTCATTTTTCCTATAGGTTTTACCCTTAAAGTGATAGATAATTCTTTCATAATCACATAATTATTTGGTATTCAACAAGTTCGCCATACAGCAGACATTTTTTCTCCATTTTGGGACAAAAAAGACAGTTCGGTCGGTTCTTTTTCAGCCAGTTTTTAACCTCTTTTTATATTCTCGGCGTATTTTCCTTTTGCGTATATTTTCTCTCCACCGATAGAAATTTTTTAAAAGTGCATCTTCTGAAATAGAATCAATGCAATACGAACACATGAAATGGTGCACAACATCTAGATTCTTTAAAAGATGTCCATTCATATCATTTTCATCCATCGCAGTGTGAAGTTCACGGTTAAACATCCGCCGCACTTCCTTCTCTATCAACCGCACGGAATTAGGAGAAAGGAAATTATAAACTTTAGGATCCTTTCCGATTCGTCTTTCAGGAAGGATAAACGTCAGATTACCATTATCAATAGGAGATTGATTCTTTTGCCGTTTGGCCATCAACGTCCATATTGTATGATAAAGGTCTGTATTGTCTGGTATTCTGAATGCTTCTTCAGAACCATTATTATACTTTCCACGTATGTATTCTGCCAAATATGGCTCAATATTAATACTAGTCGTAATCATAGTCTTTGCAGTCAAAGGATGTTTTTATAACACTTTTATTAGTTTTTTGCTTCCAACTGTCCAACCGTCCAACACCCGCTATTATCCTAGGAATACTAATCTAATTATCAGCATTTTAAATTATTGATATGATATAAAACAAACGTTGGACGATGTCCTACACATCCAACATAAGGCTTTTAAGTGGCATTTTGTTGGACGGGTTATTATTTTATTATGTTGGAGCGTAGAAAACTGCAAATCCAACACGTCCAACAACGTCCAACCGAACAACAGCAATGTTGTATATATATATACTATTTTAATAAGATATATACTACTATACTACAGGCATTTACATTTTAAAAAGTATTTCACTGTTGGACCGTTGGACTGTTGGACGCTATGTTTTGAAAATTATCTTTTCAAAATTAGCATCTCTTTGTTTGGTATTTCTTTAAATTCAGGGGGTCCGGGGGATTGAGGCTAACAAACATAAATGATAGAGTTGATTACAAATTGAAATGTCCGCTTTATTATAAAAAGAATACTCCTCGACTGACGGGATCAGCGGAGGAGTATAAATCAGGTAACACATCGTACTAAAATGGTAAAGGCTGTTTGTTTTGGTCAGCAGATTCAGGAGCAAGTTCACTGTTGGAACGTCGCAAATCAATATCATACAATTCTTGGAATATTTCATAGTTTAAAGCAATGCAGCTAGAATTAGTAAATCTCTTCTCAATCTTTCGAACCATAGTATTATCAACCGCTACGCCATCTCCGGGATTGCTATTCTCATATCCACCTCTAGGCACTTCTACGACTTCGTTCCAATTAAAGCGTCGCCCATGTACGAACCCTATATAACTCGGATGTGAGCGAAGGTTCTGTTCAATGGTAGATTGTGTTGAATCCTCGTTATTATAAGAGCTTCTGGAAAACTGCGTATAAATTGTGCTTAAACGCAAGAATAAAATCTTAGTTCCTGCAGGAAATGCCACTTCTTTCTTCTCCGATCCAGGCAGCGTAATAGTAATTTTATCTGGAGTACCAATCGCAAACTCTCTATTCTCCATAATGGCTTTTGTATCAATCATGACATCCATCGCTTTAAAGAAAGTAGCAAGCTTGTCTGTCTTACTAATCAGTTCAACCTGAAATTTTATTTTGGCACAAGCTATTTTGAAAAACTCTTTGTAGGAAAAAGGCAGATTCATTTTGGTATGGCTTTCGATGAGCTTGCATGTTGCTAAAAAGAGTGATGCTGTCTTCATCAGACGATCTATCTCACCGGCATTGTGCAGTTCGACTTTCAATTCATCATAGGCTTGCTGCTTGAGCGTCCTGAAATGATCCATTACTAGTGGCCTAAGTTTCAAGATCTCCAAAAGTACATTCGAAAGCCCTATTTTGTTAGGATCCTCAATATCCTTGAGCTGATTAAACATATCTACCTCCTCTTGTGTACGGTTTTTAGGCTTAGGAACCTCACATACTATAATGCGGGACATTAGTGCATTATCATCTCTTTGCGGCGTTTCCTGCCCGCACAAAATTACAGGAGCATATACCTTATCATTTTCAATTTCCTTTCCGGACGTACCTTTTCGTTTCTGCCGACCGTCTCCATCATAAACAATTCCTTTCAACGCCTGAAACTTAACATCCGATATATCTTTATTGTTATACTCATCCAAGACGACCGGAACATCTCTGAAGGTGCTCATCAAAGTAGACATCGCAGCGTCTGTACCAATATTTAGATTAAAAATGGGCACTTTCGGAGATATGAATAAAGAGCGAATAGAAATTGCTATTTGCGTTTTTCCTGAAGACATAGGCCCCATAAAGAAAGGAGCTGTAAACAAACGGTCGATACAGTGTATATTACTACGAAATGCGCACATTATAGCAAAGAGAATCCCCCATTTACCATTATCATTGATTTTATACACCTGATCCATTAAAGAGGCCCATTTATCAAAGCTACATTGTTTCTCGGCCGGAATATCCTTATAGACTAACTGGGAAATAAGCTCATATTTTTCAGACTGCCGTCCAGATCCAGCATATATGGTAGAAAATGCAGGAAGGTAATAGTTCTTCTTGTTATGTGTCACAACACCAAGCTCATTGACTGGTTCAAAGCGTGGCTGTTCATCTACGACATGAAATATCCCATTTGAAAAAGCGAAAAACATATTATCTTCCCGGCGTGAAGCCCCATCGACTTGCTGATTTCCATAGGTTAGGATTTCTGAACAGGTGATAAAGTGCCGGGACATATATTCTCGGATCTTAGTCCAGTGTTTTTCTTCTCCGGACGTGAAGTTTACAGCCTCCAGCTGAATCAGTTCTTCTTCAATGGTTGCTTTCTTTAACAGTGCCCTGGATGGAACCTCAATATAAAGTGGAGTCTTATAGTATCTCCGATTTATCTTGAGAACTCGTTTATTGGCCTCCTTATCATCCGAATAAATATGAAGTAAAGGAGTCATGAAGAAATCTGCTATTTGTTGATGCCCGCCTTTCTCTTGCCGGAACATATAGCATACAGGCTCTCCATCTTTGTTTAACTTTGGATAAAACCCGCATTGACGATACATTTCATTGTATTCCGGATTGTCATCTACATATCCAGGTAGTTCATTCGGATCGTAATCTTCATCATCGTCATCTGTACGTTGGGCATTGATTGCCATACGGGACTTTCGTTTAGCCAAATAAGGCTTTAATATTTCATTAAAATCAGTCTTACTAAGCGAAAGATTATCATAGAAATATTTAGCATTAACCACCCGGACTGAATCTTCAGCATAGCTGATCAAGTCTGCACAACGTTCAATAAATGGTGTTTTTTCTCCAAAATAAGGAATCAAGAACAACCCATGCAAATGCACATAGTATTTTATAAACGTATAAGTTTTGTCTTTTCGCTGCTCATCCCGATCGTACCCTTCATCGTCCTCTACTATATTCTGCTCTTGATCCTTTGTAGCTACAGTCACAGTGATGTTTGTCAGACCAGCACGATAAAGCATTGTCAATGCTAAAAGATAGTCTGATTCATCTCCATCTCTATTTATAGAAATTCCCTGGCTATCCGTTGTAAAATAGGCACACTCCCGACGTATAGCTTGGATATCTGTCGCTGATGGAACTCCATGCAAAAGAAGAACAGGAGTGTCTCCATACATTTTCAAAAACAAATCAAAGTCCGGTGTAAGTACACATGGTTCACCTTCATGGCGTATTTCCTGAATTTGTTCAAGACCATAGACACCCGGTTTCATCTCCTCAATCTTTGGAACATCCTTCACGTTCCGGATAACGTCACGTATCTTACGTTCTATAAATTCTGTTGTAATCTCAAACTTAGCGGATATCTTCCTCACATAGTTCAACCGCAAGGTTTCTGAAGAAATACAGCCAATTAAATTGCAGATCGTATTCAGCGCCTGCTCCTTTGATTCCGGATCATCAAAGTCTTTTGCAAAAATATCAGCAAAGTAACTGGCAAAATCTGTTCTCCGATTCATCAGCCATTTCGCAGTATTTTCCCTTTCCGTAGTAGCTATGTTATCAGGGTCCTTTCCTTCAGGAAGAAGAACGCATTGAACAGTTAAGCCCGCTTTTAAAAGTAACTCACAGTTTCTTAGTGAAGCTTTTAGACCTGCTTCATCCGGATCATAAACAAGAGTTATATTTTGCGTGAACTTGGATATCAACCTAACCTGCTCTGCAGTAAGTGCGGTCCCAGAACCAGCTATTGTATTTTCGACTCCAGCCGCATGCATGGATAGAACATCAAACTGTCCTTCTACTAAATAGGCGTTATTCATACGACCAATCGCTCCACGAGCTTGCAAAAGTCCAAAGATTTGATTTCCCTTTTTGAAAACTGGAGTATCACCGGTATTGTGATATTTGCCAGCTTTCTCTTTGGGAATAACAAAACGCCCGGAAAAGCCGGTTACATCACCATGCAGGTCAAAGAACGGAAATATTATCCGGTCACGGAAGTTATCATAAACCCTTCCATTTTCAGACTTCTTTAAAACATCAACCTTTGTCAATATAGCCTCTGAATACCCTGCTTTCAACATTTCTTCAGCTGCCAAATTTCCTTCTGGAGCATATCCGAGCGCAAAATCTTTTATAACCTTATCCGTCAACCGAAATCCACGTTTGAAGAGGTATTCTTGCGCTTCAGGGAGATGTTTTTGAAAGAAATCGACCGCCCCTTTCAATGCAATCCGCATCGCCTCGAGATCTCTTGCTTTACGCACTTCCTCATCAGTTAACTCTCGATGTTCTATTTCAATGCCCGCCTTCCTTGCACACCATTCTGCTGCTTCAGCAAACGACATGTTTTCATGCTCCTGGATAAACTGAATAACATCCCCTTTATGATCGCATACAAAGCATTTATAAGTTTGCCTGCTTGGACTAACGAACATTGAAGGATGGCTGTCATTGTGAAAAGGGCAGACGCCAACGAAATTCGATCCACTTCTTCTTAGAGAGACGAATTCAGAAACAACATCGACGATGTTTAGGGCTGATTTAATCCGGTCAATTACCTCTTTACTTATCATAATTGTTCTTCATTAAACATACTTAATTGTCTTGCCTCGAACGCCTCCTGGAGAGTAAGTCCAAAGTAGTCGGAAAGTGCAAGATATTCTTGTTGCGTAACCTGCTTGCGGCCATAGTAAATATCCCAAAACCGCATCTGATTAATGTTTACTTCGCGATAAAATTCCCGTGTCGGAGAAAAATTCTCCGGATGCCGAAACTTAAGACGTAACATCTCTTGTACTAAGTTCCGTTTTACTGTCTGACCAACAACTATCTTTTTTCGATGCATGAATAGTTGAACGGCCAATGGGGATCGATGGACATACTCGGCCATTTCCTCCAGTGTTTTTTTACCTGCGTTTTCCCGCACGTACCATTCTTCTTCTTCTTTCCATTTCCCATTGTTCATACGATTCCTTCCTCCATATTTGCGTAAAATCTTCATTAAACTCATATTCAGAATGCTTGTATATATAGAGACAGCAGAATTTTATAAATAGTTCCTGGTCTTCGGGCCGCACATCAGTTGATATATCATAATACTTATTGATGCCTAATTTATCAAGAGCATTATTAACGCGAGCTTCAAAATTGCGAAATTCTTCATGACCAAGACGAGACAAGAATTCATCTATCCAAAGAGTACCAACAATCTTATATTTCTCCAAACTTTCTCTCATAGCTATCGCATTAGTTTCTCTGTTTTTTCCAGTTTATTAAACTCCACAATTGTCTGTAAAGGAAGGTCATATCTCCGTTGCCGGACATTGGATCGCAAAGAAAAGCAGTGCCCAACAGCATCCCACCGGAATTTCTTCTCCTCAATAGTCGTTTGTCGATTCCCAGATATAGTCACTTTCTTAGGGATCTTAACTCTTCCTTCTACTTTACGGACTTCCTGGGAATCTCCGTTTCGTACGATCTTATCGATTACATACCCACATGAAATCATGGTCTGCTCAAAAATATCTTTTGTATACATTATTAGTTAGTTTTTAATCTTCCTTACTATGATAGTTTGGGGTAAATATCAATGCCAATAACACCCATACACTTTTTGTCACCCACAAGGAAAATCCTATCAGAGAGAAAAAAGCAATATAAATCAATGCGATACCTATATTTTTCATTTTTGTTTAGTTTTACTCCAATTCCATTTCTTTCCCTTCTACCCTTATCTTGCATTCATCTATCAGTTCATGAAGCAAATCAAGATAAT